>JBJTPA010000265.1:0-21213 GCA_046074885.1 Planctomycetaceae bacterium | reverse complement strand
TGCCGCATGGTCCCCGAGCAGCGGGTTCGCACCTGCTCGTACCAGGTGTGCCGCATGGTGCCCGAGCAGCGGATTCGCACGTGCACCTACCAGGTGTGCCGGATGGTGCCCGAGCAGCGGGTTCGCACCTACCAGGTGTGCAAGATGATCCCAGAGCAGCGGGTTCGCACCTGCAGCTACAAGGTCTGCCGGATGGTCCGCGAGGAGCGGACCCGGGAGGAGTGCTACAAGGTCTGCACCATGGTCCGCGAGACGCGGGTCAAGCAGGTGCCGGTCTGCATCACAAAGCCCGTGCACTACACGAAGACGGTCGACGTCTGCCGGATGGTGCCCAAGCAGGTCGCCTACACGGTGACCCGCTGCGTGCCGAAGGTCGTGTACCGCGAGGTGCCGTGCGAGCCGACCTGTGCCGCCGAGCCGAGCTGTGCGACGGAGCCCGGCTGTGCCGCGGCGCCCGCCTGTGCGGCCGGCGACGAGTGATGTCGATGGACGAACGCCTCACGCGGCCACGCACCGCGTGAACGGATCGAGAACGACTGGGAACCGCGCACGCCCCGGGCCGCAAGGCCCGGGGCGTGTGTCTTTTGTGTCGCGCCGGAATGCCATCCTGGCCATCCCGGCTGACGCTCGTCGCGGCACCGTAGCCCAGTTGCCTCGCCGTGGTCCGGATGCCTCACAACCGGAATCCGCCCTCAATCCACGCAGTTCACTTCCAGTCGCGAGGCGACCGGACCACCCCAGCGGCACGTCGCGATGCCGACCGCTGCCCCTGACCGCCGCCTCAACCGTCTTCCCTACCGGGAACTCTCCCGGTGGCGGATGCCCTCGTGGTCGCGGTCGGCACTCGGCGCTCACCGGCATGCCGAGCGAGCCACAACGGCAGCCCCGAACGCATCCGCTACACACTGCCCCGACACAAGCGCGGTACATGGATCGGTCCCGGCCGGAAGCGCCAGGCCACAATTCCCGGACAGCACGGCGTCGTCGACCTCTCGCCATTTGAGTTTAACCACCCGCTCAGGCCCGCTGTCACGGCGCTGGCGATCGGCAATCGCGGCCAGCGGGGCGAGGTGGCATGCTCTCTCCCTCTCCCTCGGGGAGAGGGCCGGGGTGAGGGTGCCCCCGATGCCGCAAGTCGCTCCCACGACACCTCGAGAATCGCGTGGGCCAAGCTCATGGCAAAGATCGCGGAAGACTTTCCGCTCGCGTGCCCAGCCTGCGGTGGCGACATTCGCCTCATCGCCTTCATCACCGACCCGGCGCCGATTCGGAAGATCCTGCTTCATCTCGGCGAGCCCCTCGAGCCGCCACCGCTCGCGCCGGCACGAGGGCCGCCGACCAGTTGGGGCGAGCTCGTTCAGCTCCATGACGACCGCGACGCGATCCACCCGGCCCCTGACGACCTGCCGGTGATCGACATCCGCAGCCTTTGAACATTCCGCCGTACGGCCGGATTCGAGGCGGGTCTGCGCGCAGACTGAAAATCGCCCCTTGATCCGCGACTCGCGGAGCGCCCAGGGACACAACCACCGTCGCATTGGCCGCCCCACGACCGATGAACGGCCACCCGTCACAAGCGAATTGCTTGCTGAAGTGCCGTTGACCGTCCTATCCTTTGAGCTGATCAGCGGCGGACCATCGGCTCATCCATGCCGCAGGAGGCGCAAGACGCCGTCTGATCCAGCGACTGGTTAGCTGGCCTTGGCAGAAACGCGTGGCGCTGGGGCGCCACGAAGCAGGCCTTCGACGCTGAGGTCCTCATCGATCTCAGGCCAGTGAATGCCATAGCCTGCGCCAGCAATCACGCAATGAGATCGCTGCTGCGGGGTCGCGTGCAGAAGTCGCGAATACCACGCCAGTGGCGCAGAGATTGTCCGGCCGTCCGCCAACTCCACGATGACGGAGTCCTCATTGCAACTGGCCCGCATGATTCGCTCACCCGGGTTCGCCATGGACCGCCTCCCATTCCCTCAGCAAATCATCGACGTGATCCTCGATCAAACGCGCGATGCCGCGTAACTCTGGGGCTCGAAATCCAAGATTACTCGCCAAGCTGACGGGTGACAACCAAAACTTGCACGACACTTGGTCGCGGTCGATGTGGACGTGCGCGGGCTCGCTGGACTCGTGCGAGTAGAAGTAGACGCGATAGGGGCCACTTCGCAGCACGGTGGGCATTTGTCGACTTTAATCCAAGTACTGGTAGGCGATGCGAAGCCAGCGAACGGCAGCGTTGAGCAGCTCGCAGCCAACCAGCTGTCCACGCCGCAGGACGCTATCGCGAGCCTGCTCCAACGCGTGGTTAGGCCGAACGCTTCGCAAACGCTCGAACTGCTGCCTTCGGGACCTCAATCGGCACGAAAAAAGTGTCGGGGTAGAGATAGTCCTCGCCCGACTCGTCCACGACGCGGACGAGGCCCTGGGAGGCGGCTTCCGCATCCGCGACAAGGCGATACACCTTTCGCAGCTCCAGCGATGCGGCGACACCTACATTGCGGACACAGATCGCAAAGCGAGCGGACTTTTGCATGGCTAGGCCTTCGCAAAACGCTTGAGTTTCAACTCTTTTCGCCCGACTCCGTGTGACTCGTACCAATGTACTTCGGCAAGACGCCGCGTGCCATTCGGAAGGCGGACCTCGGCTCTTCCTTTGAGCTTTCGCCACCGAAGGCCGCCGTACAACTTGCGGAGCCGAAGCCGAACGCGCACCGAGCGGCCAAGGGCGATTGGCTCGATGTCGCCAATCTCACCGACGATCGTGAACCACGTCGCTCGGGAACCTCGGAGAGAGACTGCACGGGCCTAACGCTTGAGCTGATCAGCGGCGGACCATCGGCTCTCCTCGAGCCGGGAAAGTCTACCGACCAACCCTCCGAAGAGACCACGGCGCCGACATGACGGATAGGCAACGAGGAGATGGGCGGCCCACCCAAACGTCTTCAGCCACCACGCCCGCAATCCATGCGTAGTCGTCTGCCATCGCTTCAGCCGCAGCCGTGCGGGGAGTCCGTAGCCGCCATGAAGAATGCTATCGAACCGAGTGCCGTCCGGCGGGTTATGGTCATGAGGCGGACTCGGGGGACCGCGCGCGTCGCACCCATGGGGCACGCACGCCGCCGGACATAGGAGTGACCATCGATTTTCGCGTGGGTTGCCCTGACGAGCGGTAGGCAGTCCACCCGCCTTCCACAGATTGACACACCCAGGTCGATCGCAATTGACTCGCCCGTCCCAGGTCGGGTAGTTCCCCGAGCGAAAGTTCCCGCGATGGAAAGCATGCTTTCCCCGCCGTGCCAAAAAATGCCACTCGTCCGGCTTGGCGTCGCCTTCGTGGCGCTCGTGGGAGTCGCCGCGACCGGCTGCATGGGGTCGCTTGCCGTGCGCTCCACGAGGCTCGCCTACAACCAGTCCTACAGCATGACCGCCGATCAGGAGATCCTTCTCAACATCGTGCGGCTGCGATACGCCGAGTCGCCGAACTTCATGGACCTGCCGGCCATCACCTCGCAGATCGAGGCCGCGTCAAACGGCAACGGCGAATCAACGACGATCCCCGGGCTCGGCACGTGGGGGGGGCTGTTTCATCTCCGCGACGCGCCGACCCTCTCCTACACGCCGCGCACCGGCTTCAACGTCTCGGCGACGCTCTTCAAGACATTGTCCGCCGAGACGCTGCTCGACATCAGTCCGGGCGGTAACTCTGAGATATTCTTCTTGGCCTTCGTGGACAGCATCAATGGCGTGCGCAACGCGCCGTTGGCGACGTCGCCGATCGGCAAGGTGCTCGATTCGAACGAGGCCTATCGATACGGCATCGCAAATTTCCTGGAACTCCAGCGGCGCGGCGGCATCGGACTGCGGATCGCGACGCTGAAGGATTCGCCGGGCATCACGGAGGCCACGAAGGTGACGGGCGCGGACCTCGTCAACGCCGTCGGGAAGGATCTCGTGTTTCAGAGGGCGGGCGATCGCGTCGAACTCGTGCACGCGGACTCGGCCGTGGTGGCCGTCATCGAACCATCCGAACTCGGCTCGCCGGAAGTCGCGGAGATCACGAACACCTTCAACTTGCGCCCGGGACGCACCGTGTACCGGCTCTTGTCGATGGAGAAGAACAAGATCGAACTCGATGGCGCGCGGTGCGGCAAAGTGCTCCCAGCCGTGGTTCCGACGCAGGACGGCGTCGAGATGATTCCTGCACCGGCCGCCGCGGAACCCGTCGGCGGTGAGCATTCGGCCGACGACGCCGAAGGCCCGCATGACGAGGTGTACGAGTCGGAAACCGAGATCACGATGAACGTCCGTTCCGGCTACCAGATCATGGCGTTCCTGTCCAAGGGCGTCGATGTGCCGTGGAAGCACCTCGACAGCGGCGTGGCGCCGAGCTTCTGCGGGCTCGACGGCCGGCCTGCCGATCCCCGGCAGCTGACCCGCGGGTTCTTTCACGTCAGGGTGCAGAAACACCGCCCGTGGAACACGACCCTGGCGGTGCATTATCGCGGCCATTGGTTCTACGTCGCGGAGGAGGACGCGAAGTCGCGGGCTGTCGTGAACCTCTTGGAGATGATCCTGGGCCTGCAACTGCAGGATAAGACCCAGGGGCCGGTGCTCACGCTGCCGATCAACTGAAGCGGGACGGGGACGAGGCTGGCGCCCCCCAGGGGCACCGCGAGGAGCGGAACGATGGCGACGACGAGCCGATGGATCGAATGGTGGCTTTCCCTGTCACCGGCCGCCGTGATCGGCATCCTGATCGGCCTGCACGTCGGCGTCGCCGCGATCGTGAATGCGCTCATCGAGGGCCGCTGGACCGGCGGTTTCGTCAAGCGACACTGCGGCGCGACGCCGATCACGGTCATGCCGATGATGCTGATGTTCTCCCTTCTGGTCGGTTTCCTGGGCGCGGAAATAGCCGGACGAAACCAGCGGGCCGAGCGGTGCATCGCCGACGAGGCCCGGACGCTCGAGGCCTTGCACTTTTTGACGCGGGCCTCACGGGCACCAATGGCGGGCGTCCGCGAGGCCGCCCGCCGCTACGCCGTGATCGCGGTTGGGGAGTTTCCCGGCTTCGCCCGTCACGGTGAAAGCGCGGACGCCGTCGAAGCGGTGCATGAGCTGGAGCGCGCGGGGGCAGAGTATGCGAGCTCGCCGGACAGCCCCGCCGTCGCCGCCGGCAGCATCATGGAGTCGGTGCTGCTGCTGAAGAAGTCTCGCTCCGAGCGGGCGCTGTTGATCAGCGAACAGAGCGAGTTCGCCTGGATCACAGTGCTGGGGTTGTCGATCTTGGCCATCGTGGCCATCGGGGTGGGCCATGTGGCGAACCGGAGCGAGCGGATCACCACGTGGAGCCTGTTCATCCCCGCCGTGGTCATCGTGCTGGGAATGCTGGCGCTTCGCGAGAATCCGTACAGCCCGCCGTTGAGCGTTTCCGCGGCTCCGCTTGAATTGGCGCGGCTTCATCTCTCGGAACGATGAGGGGCGTCGGCCGCGGCCGGCTGCGGTGCCGGATCGTGAAGCCGGCATGGGAGAAACAAGCGGACGGCGGAGCGCGGACCGCCTGCACGCCGCCCGATCGACGGGTCGTCACCCGTCACACGTTAGTGAAAGTGCCATTGACCGTCCTATCCTGCGGCGCGATCCACGACACCCACGTGCCGTCCATGACGAAATCATCGCGCCGCATTCTCGTCTCATTCGCCGACAGCCGGCTGCGACCGAGCGCCCGCCGATTGGCACGCCAGGCCGCGGCGATGCGCAGCTACGGCGACGTCGTGATCATGGACGAGCGCGACCTCGAACCGGCGTTTCGAGCCCGCCATCGGGACCGGTTGCGACGCGGCACGCGCGGATTCGGATACTGGGTGTGGAAGCCGGAGGTGCTGCGACACGTCCACGCGACGTGTGCGGACGGAGACATCCTGCACTACGTGGACATCGGATGCCATCTCCACCCACCGGGGCGCGTCCGCCTCGAGGAGTATTGCGCGCTGGCCGCGGACGCCGAGTGCGGCATCCTGGCGTTCGCCCTGAGGCTGCCCGAGGGCCACGTCGCGGGCCGGTGGCACGGCCACCCTCCGTCGGCCCTCGCCGAACGGTTTTGGTCGAAGGGGGATCTGCTGGATCACTTCGGCGTCCGGCATCGAAAGGACGTCGTCGACACGCCACAGGTCATCGCCACGCAGTTCGTCATGCGCTGCGGACCCGCCGTGCGAGCGTTCCTCGACCGGTGGGCGGCGGTCTGGGCGGATGACTTCACGCTGGTGGACGACACGCCATCGCGCAGCGAGAACCTTCCGGGGTTCATCGAGCATCGGCACGACCAATCGGTCTTTTCGGTCCTGTGCAAGCTCGGGGGCGTGCCCACACTGTCAGCCGCGGAATGCGAGTTTCCGGCGCCCGATGGCCGCGCGGACTGGGCTGCGCTGGCGTCGTTTCCGGTCCACGCTCGCCGCGACCTGCGAAAGTCGTGGGCTGCGCGGGGACGGTCGGCGGCCAGCCGGGTCATCCGTGGACTCCTCCACCCTACGCTGACGGTTCGTGGTATGGAGAAGCGATGAGCGAGGGCGCCGTCACGAGCGCGAGCCCGAAGGCGGTCGCACTGTCGGTCATCACGCCGGTGCTCGACGGGAACGATCGCATCGCGCAGTGCATCGAGAGCGTCCGTCGCCATGCCGGGACCGACTACGAGCACCTTGTCGTCGATGGGGGGTCCAAGGACGGAACGCTCGACGTGGTCCGAGCCATGATGGCGACGGACCCGCACATCCGCCTGCTGACAGGCCCGGATCGGGGACAGTCGCACGCCATGAACAAGGGGGTGGCGGCGGCCACGGGCGACGTGCTCGGCTTTCTGAACGTCGATGACGAGTATCTGGCCGGTGGTCCGGCCATGGCGGTGGCCGCACTCGCGACGGCGCCCCGGCCGAGTTTCTTCTGGGGTGCCTGCGAGATCGATGACCAGGTGCGGGGTCGGCGTTGGACCCAGCGGCCCTGGCGGCTCGAGGCGTGGCGTCTGCTCGCGGGCTGGAAGTTCGGGCCGCATCCGGTCAACCCCAGCAGCTACTTCTACCACCGGTCACTGCACGACGCGGCCGGCCCCTATCGCGAAGACGAGCACTTCGCGATGGACCTTGAATTCGTCGCCCGCGCCACGCCCTTCCTGTGGTCCGTCCTCCGTACCAACGAGGTGATCGGCCGGTTTCGCTTCGCGCCGGGCACCAAGACCCACTCGTACCTCCAGCGTCCGGGCCGCCTCATGCACGAGGACAGGCTCCTGGCGCCGCTCCGGCACCGGTTGCCGCCGTGGCAACGATTCACATGCGAGGCCTGTCGGTGGGTGTCACGAATCGGGAAACGACGGCGGTGACGCACCTCTGACCCCGATGATCCATGTGCCCGGCCGGCGCCGGCCGGTTCGCGTCACCCCTCGAGAAGCGTGATCATGCCGACCTATTACTGCTTCTGGCGGGGCGATCTTCCGGCCATCACGGAGTTGTTCTTCGCGTCGTTCCTGGCGACGCAACGCGGGGAGATGCACGTCTTTCTCGATCGCTGCGGCGACATCGGCCCGCTGGGCCTGGACTACCTCCGGAGCCCGCGGGTGATCGTGCATGCGATGGACTGGAGGCGATTCAATCCGGATCCGGTATTCGACGGGTTCATCGCCAATCTCGGCGCCAGCCGGCTTGACGCCCGGATGTTCAGGCTCCATCGGCGCCTGCACCCGAACGCGTTCGAGAGGCACCCGCAGCACGGGGTGAAGTTCACCTCGCAGCAAGTGCGCCTTCCGCTGTGGGGCCCGGTGAAGCAACCGTACCCGCCGTTCTTTTACGGGGACCTCTTTCGATGCATGCTGTGCGCCGGCGAGCCGGGCGATCTGCTGTACGCAGACCTCGACGTCTGCTTCCTGAAGGACTTCACCCCGCTGTTCGAGTCCGGGGACTTCCTGTACCACTGGGAGCGGCAGCCCTATGCGAACAGCGCCATCCTGTACTCGGCCGCGGGCGGCATCCTGAAGCAAGCCGTCAAGGATCTCGTGCGACACCACGACACCGTCGCGCCGTGGTATCTCTTCACGCTGGCCGAGCCGCGGCTGGCCGGCTTGAGGATTCTGCCCTGCGAATGGTTCGACCCACTGTGGTCGAACGAGGCGGGCCTGACGTTCGAGGATTTCTTCAACGGCAGGGCTGTCGGTCCGGCACTCGAGGGCGCCTACTGCCATCACTGGCACAATCAGTGGCACGTCGTGCCACACGAGGATTCCACCTCCATGACGCTGCTCCGCACGTTTCGACGCATGCTGGGGGCGACGCGGTAAGGCGGTAGTCCGGACGGCGAAGGGACTCCCGGTCGCGGTCTACCCACCGGACCCGCTGGCGACTACAGTTCCTGGACCTCTTTCCCAAGGAAACGCCATGATCAGCCCGAAAATCCAGGCCCTGCTGAACGCCCAGCTCAACCGCGAATACTCATCCAGCTACGCCTACCTCGGCATGGCCGCCTACGCGGAATCGATGTCGCTGGTGGGATTCGCCCACTGGCTCCGCGTGCAGCATCGCGAGGAACTCGAGCATGCCCTCAAGTTCTACGAGTACATCAACGCCCAGAACGGCCGGGTGACGCTCGACGCGATCGCGGCGCCGCGGGCCGACTACACCGGGATCGTCGAGGTGTTTCACAAGGTGCTCGAGCACGAGCAGTTCATCACCCGCTCCATCCACGAGCTCTACGGCGTCGCCGAGGCCGAGAAGGACTACGCGACCAAGACCTTCCTTGCCTGGTTCGTCAGCGAGCAGGTCGAGGAAGAGAGCGAGGCGCAGCTCATGGTCGACAAGCTGGCCATGATCGGCGACAGCAAGGGCTCGCTGCTGTATCTCGACAAAGAGGCGAAGAAGCGCGAGTAGCCGCGGCTCGCCCCGCGGCTTCAATCGCCAGCCAGGCTCACTCCCGGAAGGCGGCGCAGCTGCCGGGGGATTCCCACAGCCGGACCTCCACGACCGGCAGGCCGGCGGACCTGCCGTGGCGAAACACCAGCTTGGCGATGTTTTCCGCGGTCGGATTCTCGTCCATCAGGAACAACGGCTCGCCCTGCGCCTGCAGGAGCGGCACGATCGGGTCCGTCCGGCACAGCAGCATGCGATGATCGAGATGGTCGTCGATCCACGTGCGGAGCACGTCGCGCACGACGCCGAAATCGAGCACCATGCCGAGCCCGTCGAGCCGGCTCGACTCCAGATCGACCTCGAGTCGCCCGTTGTGCCCGTGGAGGAACCGGCACTTGCCGCCGTAGTTCAGCAGCCGGTGCCCGTAGCAAAAATCGATCAGCTTCGTGATCCGGTGCGATGTGCCCATGGTCTCGGTCGAATCCGTCAGGCCGCGGGGCCCGACCTGCCGCGCGACCTCGTCCGCCTCCGGCGCGACACCTGCCACACCAGGAGGCCGCCGCCGTTGCCCAGGATCGTCGTGAGCATGCCGCCCGACCGCGCCGCGGGGGCGATCGCGGCCGTCCGCTCCGGGAAGGCCGGTCGTGCGAGGTCCACTGTGTCGGTCCCCACGGGCACCGCGTCGATGGTCACGATCGGGTTCCGTTGCTCGGCTCCCGCAGACCAGCCGCTGCGCTGCGGCTGCCATTCCCCCGCCGGCACGGTCGGGCGGAAGCCGATACCGAAAACCGGGGCGGCGAGAGTCTGAAGGCCGCCCGCGGCGGAGGTCAATGAGGCCGCAGCCGCCGCGAGGAGATCCGCCCCGAACGGCAGCGTGCCCGAAAAGGCCGGCTCCGCCTGGCGCAACTGCTTCACGACGTCCGCATTGTCATCGACGAAGAGACGGCGGACATCGGTGTCGTGGGTGAGACCGCGCACAACCCGATCGACGGCCGAGGACGAGATTCCATACGCCGTCAGAGACGCGATTTGCACGCCCTCGGGCACCCCCATGCTCGCCCACCAACGCTCGTCCTCCACGGTCGCCGAGAACGTGTGCGGTGCCCGGCGGGCATTCACCGCTTCGGCGCCGAGTTCGGCCTCGGCGGACGTGAGGCTGAGCGGCCGGTGATGCGGGCGGCCGAGCCTCGATACCCACCGCGCATCGGAGGCATCGGCGTCGATGCGGAAATTCGGATCCACCGGGCCTCCCGACGCCACGGTCGATACCGCCAGAAACGCCCCGAGAAGGGCCCAGACGACCGACCGGATGGCCGCGGTCGCCAGGCGTCCGGCGAGCCCGCCGGTGGGGGACATGGTGCCGACAAGCCGCCCCGGCGGGGCGGCCGCAGTCGAATGCAGCGTGCGCATCGTTCTCTCCGTGCTTCCGGTTTCGTTCCGTGGGGTTGGCCGCGAAACGTGTCGCCGGCCTCGTGGCCGCCGACGCGGAGAAGGAGATGCACCCGGCGTGCCAAACCGGAGAGAGACCGGAAGAATTTCCATCCGGCCCAGGCACGCCCGATGAAAAAGCCTGTTTTCGTCGGAGAAACAGGGTCGCCGGGCGACCGGTCGCCGCGACAATCTTCGGACGGCTCGCCGGGAGACCGGCTTGATGTCCGAAACGTCGCTCACCAAAACGAGGGCGGTCTCACCATTGTGGTGAGAGGGCACCGCCCTCGTCCCCACGGGCCGATCCGGCCAGCGGGCACGGGAAAAACCGTGGAGAACCTTGGAATTGCCTGCTTTTTGCGGGTTTGACGAAGTCCTCGGCCACGGTGACGCCGGCTCCGCCACGACGGCGACGTTCCGGCCGGTGACGAACAAATGCATGCCGCGTGCCAAACCAGCAATCCGCCTCGAATCCTGCTTTTTGAGATGGTGCTTTTCGGGATGCTGGCTTTCGGGATCCTCGCATTCACTTTCCGCCACGCTGCCAGGCCTCGAGAATCTGTTGGATTCTCACGGGGCGACCGTCCGCCGCCGGGGACCGGCACGCCGTTGGATGCCCATGGCCGTTCCACTTCAGCCAGTCGAGCGAACGCCCCTGACCGGCCGCCAACTCCGTGAAATCGACCGCCGCGCGATCGAGGAATTCGGCCTGCCGGGCGTCGTGCTGATGGAGAACGCGGGCCGCGGTGCGGCCCGGCTCATCGAGCGACTCTGGCCCGGCGGAGGCCCCGTCGCGATCGCCTGCGGCCGGGGCAACAACGGCGGCGACGGCTCCGTCATCGCCCGTCACCTCGAACTCGCGGGCCGGCCCGTGCGGATCCTGCTCGCCGCCGAGCCGGACGCGATCACCGGCGACGCCGCCGTGATGCTCGCCGTGGCGACCAGGGCCGGCATCCCGGCCGTGCCGCTCGCAGCGGCCGACGCGGCCGCCTGGCGCCGGGAACTCGCCGGCGCCGTGGTCGTGGTGGACGCCCTGCTGGGCACCGGGGCTGCGGGCCCGCCCCGCGGACCGATCGCCACCGCGATCGACGCGGTCAACGCCTGGCGGTCCGCGAATCCGGCAGGACGCGTGCTGGCCGCGGACCTCCCGTCGGGTCTCGACTGTGACACCGGCGCAGCGGCCGGGGCCTGCGTGCGGGCCGACGCGACCGCGACCTTCGTGGCCCCCAAGCCCGGCTTCGCAGGCCGCGGAGCTGCCGCGTTCACGGGGGCTGTCCACGTGGTGGGCATCGGGGCGCCGCGGCGGCTGCTGGCCGAATACGGCGTGGGATGAACGCTGTGGTGGCATGACCGCCGTGAAGGTCTCGACCACGGCATCCGCCGGCACCGGCCCGCACGCGTTGGATCGGCCGGTGACAATCGCTATGCTGTTTCGCCCCCTCCCCGACAGGAGACCTTCGCCATGAGCCTCCGTCTCCCCGCGAGTCCATCCTGCCGCGCCGTCCGCGCCGGCATGGTCGTCGCCGCCGGCCTCTCCTTCTCGCCTGCGGCCCACGCCCAGCGGGGCCGCACGAGCGCCGCCCAGCGGGCCGCGATGCAGCGCATGCAACAGCAGATGCAGGCCTACCAGAAGGAGTTGGCCGACAAGAACGCCGAGATCCTCAAGCAGTACGACGAGAACGGCGACGGCCGCCTGCTCGGGCCGGAGAAGTCGAAGTGCGACAAGTACATGTTCGAGGTCCAGAAGGACCGCCAGCCCAATCCCTTCGCCGGCATCGTGCCCCCCGGTCAGGGCACGGAGACGGCCGCCGCGGGCAAGAAGAAGTGACGCCGGGCCGAGCCGCGTTCCCGTCCTCACAGCCCGCCTCCGGCAGCATGGCCAGCACCCCCAAAGCCTCCGACGTCGCCGATCCCTGGTTCCAGGATCTCTTCGCCGAGCGGATCGGCGGGGCCCGCTTCGGTAAGGGCACCGAGATCTACAAGTTCGAGCTCATCAAGCGGGCCAAACGGAAGGCCATCGCCGAGCACCCCGAGCGGCGGATGCTCGACTTCGGGATCGGCGAAAACGACGAGATGGCGCCGGAGAGCGTCCGCGCGGTGATGCGCCGCGAGATCGACCGCCCCGAGAACCGGGGCTACGCCGACAACGGCATCGCGGCCTACAAGGAGGCGGTGGCCGCCTTCATGCGGCGGGAGTTCGGCGTCGCGCTCGACCCCGAGAAGGAGGTCAACCACTGCATTGGCTCGAAGACCGCCTACGCGATGCTACCGGCCGCCTTCATCGATCCCGGCGACGTCACGCTCATGACCGTGCCGGGATATCCCGTTGCCGGCACCGCAACCCGCTGGTTCGGCGGCAACGTCCACCGGCTGCCGCTGGTCAGGGAGAACGACTTCTTCCCGGACCTCGACGGGATCCCGGCCGACGTCCTCGAGCGGACGAAGATGCTGGTGCTCTGCTACCCCAACAGCCCGACGGGGAAGACGGCCACCCGCGACTTCTACCGGCGGGTCGTCGAGTTCGCGCATCGGCACCGGGTCATTGTCGTGCAGGACGCGGCCCACGTCATGCTCTCCTACGACGACGAGCCGCTGTCGTTCCTGTCGGTGGACGGCGCAAAGGAGGTCGGGGTCGAGGTCCACTCGATGTCGAAGGGCTTCCACATGATCGGCTGGCGGCTGGGCTGGGTGTGCGGCCACGAGCGACTGGTCCGCGCCTTCGCCGACGTGAAGGACAACTGCGACTCCGGCCAGTTCATCGCGATCCAGAAGGCGGGTGCCGCGGCGCTCGCCGATCCCGAGATTCCCCGGCGGGTGCGGGAGAAGTACCGGCGCCGCCTCGAGAAGCTCGTGGGCGTGCTGCGGGCCGTGGGCTTCGACTGCGAGATGCCGGGCGGCACCTACTTCCTCTACACGCCGGCGCCGAAGGCGGCCGGCGACCGTCCGTTCGCCACGGCGCAGGATGCCAGCCAGTTCCTGATCCACGACCTCTCGATCTCGACGGTGCCATGGGACGACTGCGGCGCCTGCCTGCGGTTCTCGGCCACCTACGAGGCCGAGGACGAGGCCGCGGAGGACGACCTCATGGCCGAGACCCACGCCCGGCTCTCCCGCGCCCGCCTCAAGTTCTGACCACGCCCGTCTCCCCCGAAACCGGAGTGTCCGTCGATGCGTCCGTCGCTCTCCCTCCGTGTGCTCGCGATCCTCGCCGCGACCCTCGCCTGCCTGCTTCCCTCCTCGGGCTGCGGCGGCGGCAAGAAAAAGAAGGGCGGGGGCCTCACGATCGCGCAGCGGCTCGAGCGCGCCCGTGCCGAGAAGACGCCGGAGAACCAGGCGCGTGAACTCGTCAAGGTGGCGCGGATCCAGTTCAAGTCGCAGGACCGCTCCGGCGCCGCCAAGACGCTCGGCGAGGCCCGGCAACTGATCCCCGAGGACGGCGACCCGTCCGTCCGCGGCCCGCGGCTCGTCGAAGTAGCCACCCTGTTCGCCGAGATGGGCGAGAAGCCCCCGGCCCGGGATGTCGTCGGCAAGGCCATCGCGGCCGCGGGCGCCGTCGAGGACCCCGTGGCCAAGGCGACGCTCCTGGCGGAAGCGGCCGCGGTGCAGGGCTCCAAGTCCGCCGGTCTCGGGGATCCGGCGTCCGCCCGCCGTACGCTCGCCGAGGCCCGCACGGTGGCCGAGTCGGTCGAGGAGCGGTTCCGTGCGAAGGCGCTGGCGGCGGTCGCCACCGGCTGCCTGGCGGCGGGCCTGATCGACGAGGCGGGCGACCTCGTGGCGAAGCTCGAGGAAAGCGCCCGCGCCCTCGAGGACGCCAGGCCCAAGGTGGAGGCGCTCGTGGCCGCCGCCAACGTGCACGCGCAGCGCGGCGACGCCGACGCAGCCAAGACGCTGCTCGGCGAGGCCGCCACCGAGGCCAAGGCGATCGGCGGCCACGAGAACCGCGCCTACGCGCTGGTGTCGGTCGCCGTCGCGATGAGCGGGGCGGGTGACCGCAAGGGGGCCCTGGCGCTGCTCAAGGAGGCCGAGAAGTCGGCCAACAAGGTGGGAGACGCCGACGCCCAGAAGAACGCCGCCGAGAAGGTCCGCTCGGCGCAGGCGGACGTCGAGAAGAAGAAGTAGCGTCGCGTCACCGGCCGCGGGTGACCGTGGCGAGGGCCTCGAGCGCCCGCTTCCGCGCCTCGGCGTGATCGACGATCGGCTCGGGATAGTCCCGGCCGAGCGTCACGCCGGCCCTGGCGAGCACCGCCTCGTCGGCCTCCGCGGGCTCGTGGACGTCGGCGGCCGGCACCTTCGCGAGCTCGGGCACCCAGGTCCGCACGTAATCGCCGGCGGGGTCGAACTTCCCGCCCTGGCTCGTGGGATTGAAGATCCGGAAGTATGGCGCCGCGTCGGCGCCGCAGCCCGCCGCCCACTGCCAGCCGAGCGTGTTGGCGGCGAGGTCGGCGTCCACGAGCGTGTCCCAGAACCACCGCGCGCCCTCGAGCCACGAGACGCGGAGATCCTTGACGAGGAAGCTCGCCACGACCATCCGCACGCGGTTGTGCATCCAGCCGGTTTTCCAGATTTGACGCATCCCCGCATCGACGACGGGAAATCCCGTGCGGCCGCGCTGCCAGGCGCGCAGGCCGACCGGGTCGCGGGCCCAGGGAAACTTCGCATAGTCGGCGCGGAGCGGGGCGTCGGTCGTATGCGGGAAGTGGAAGAGCAGGTGGCTCGCGAACTCCCGCCACCCGAGCTCCCGCAGGTAGACCTCGGGGCTGCCGGTGACCTTCGCGGCGGGCCGCCCGCCCGCCGCGGCACGCACGGCGTGCCAGACCCGCCGCGGCGAGATCTCGCCGAAGTGCAGGTGGGGCGAGAGGGCGCTCGTGCCCTCGTGGTCAGGACGGTCCCGCTCCGTGCCGTAGGCGGCCAGCCGCCGGTCGAGAAAGGCGTCGAGCCGCTTCCGCGCGCCGGCCTCGCCGGGCATCCACGTCGCCCGCATCGTCGCGGCCCAGTCGATCGCCGGCAGGAGGCCGAGGGAGTCGAGCGTGACGCCGCGGGGCGGCCGGGCGACGCCACGGAGCTTCCGCGGCGCGTCCGCGGGCTCCGCCGGCTCGTCCCGCGCGAGCAGGGCCCGCCAGAACGGCGTGAACACCTGGTAGGGTTTGCCCTCCTTGGTCGCCACGTGCATGGGCTCGAAGAGCAGCGAGCCGTTGAAGCTCTCGGCCTCGAGTCCGTCTCCAGCGAGCGCCTTCTTGATGGCCGTGTCGCGATTCACGACCGCGGGCTCGTAGCGACGGTTCCAGGCCACGTGGGTCGCGGAGCACTCGCGGGCCACGGCCCGCAGGGACTCGAGCGACGGCCCGCTACGGATCACGAGCGGGGCGCCGGCCTTGTCGAGCGTTACGGCCAGCCGCTCGAGCGACGCATGGAGCCACCATCGCGACGCCGCCCCGGGCTCCCAGGGTTTTTCCTCGTCGGGGGCCCAGATGAACACCGGCACGACCCTGCCGCGGGCGGCTGCAGCGACGAGCGCGGGATTGTCGTCGAGCCGCAGGTCGTGCCGGAACCAGACGATCGTGACGGGCTCGTGGGGTCCGGGCATGCGGCGCCTCCGGGTGGGACGGGACAGGATACCGTGGCCGGGGCCATCACGAGCCGGTCCGGTAGACTCCGTGTTCAGCCCGCACACCATCCGACGGACGTCACCATGCCGCACAGGCATTCCCACCGGCTGCGGGCGACGGTGATCGGATGGCTCGCCACCCGCCTGGCCAACTGCCGCTGTTCGCCGACGCCGACGCCGTGGACCCGGCTCCCATCGACGAGGAGACGCGGCGACTCGCCGGGGCGCTGCCGGCCCGGATCAGGCTGGGCACGTCGAGCTGGTCGTTCCCGGGCTGGACCGGGCTCGTCTACGCGCCGGAGCGTGGCCGACCGGTGACCGAGGAGCGGCTTGCACGGCACGGCCTCGCGGCCTACGCGGCCCGGGTCCCCGACGGCTTCCGCTTCGTCGTCAAGGCGCCGGCGGCGTTCACCGACCCCGTGATCCGGCGGACGGGCTCCGGCGCGCCGACCCGCGACAATCCGTCGTTTCTCGACGCCGCGACGCGTTCATCACGATCAACAACAAGGCCGAGGGATCGGCGCCGCTCTCGGTGCTCGCCCTCGCCCGCCGCATCGCCGCCACGGCGCAGCCGTCACTTTGCCACGAGCCGCAGATCGACCTCGACGGGCTCGTCGCCCCCGTCCGGCGGCTTCCGCCTGACCCGTAGGACGAGGATCTCCCCCTCGTTGAAGTTCATCCGCAACGCGCGGTCGAGGGCCCGGTGCTCCTCGCGGCTGGAGAGCTCCAGCCGCTTGCCGTCCACGGCCACGATCTCGTCCCCCTCGCGGAGCCCGGCCGCCGCGGCAGCGTGTCCTTCTCCACCGCCGTGACGCGGGCCGCAAGGTCGTCGCCACGCGGCCGCCCGAGCCGCATGCCGATCTGGCACCGCTTCGGGGACACGAGGCTCACCACCAGCTTCTCGTCGGCGGCGCCGCGGCGCACGACCACGTCACAGGCGTGACCCTCCGGGTAGACGCCCAAGAGCCCCGCGAGCCGCAGGGCGTTGGGCACGGCCGCGCCATCGACGCTCGTGATCGCGTCGCCGACGTGAAACCCCGCCGCCGCGGCCGGCGAGCCTTCGGCGACGTCGGCCACGACCACGCTCTCCGGCAGGTCCGCGTCGGCCTCCCCGAATCGCAACCCGATGATCCGCCCGTGCTTCACCTCGCCCCCGCCGGCAGCCTCGAGCCGCGGCAGCCAGAGGGCGATCTGCCGGGCGCTGATGGCGAACCCGAGCCCCGTGTTGCTGCGGAGGCCGAAGCGGGTGCTGATCTGACCGTTGATGCCGACCACCCTGCCCGACATGTCGATGAGCGGCCCGCCCGAGTTGCCGGGATTCACCTCGGTGTCGGTGACGATGCACTCGGTGTAGGTGCCCTGCGTGTGGTGCAGTGCCGAGACGATCCCGGCGGTGAACGTGGGGGACTGGTCGAGCACGCCGAGGGCGAAGGGGTTGCCCACCGCCAGCGTGTCGTCCCCCACGGCGATCGCCTCGGAGTCGCCGAGCTCGAGATGCGGCACGGTCCGGCCCTCGGGCAACTCGATCTGGAGCACCGCGAGGTCGCCGTAGGGATCGGTGCCGAGGAGCTTCGCCCGGAACGTGCTGCCGTCACCGAGCCGCACCGCGTGCGACCGCTTCCCCTCGATGACGTGATGATTGGTGAGCATGAGGCCGTCCGGCCGGATGACGACGCCGCTGCCGCCGCCGATGAACACGAACGCCGGCCGCACGCGCACGCACAGCGACACGAGGTCCGGGCTCTCCGCATCCACACCGCCGCGGGCCGCGGCGGCCCACCCGACCGCGAGGATCCAGCCCACCGCGGCGATCCGGCTCGTCCTCGTCATCGGTTCTCCCCCAGCTCCACGGACACCGTCCGCGTGTCGTCGGCGGAGAACACGCCCTCGAACGTGTCGCCCGGCTGGAGCGACTTCTTGAACCGCTCGAAGTCGGCCGCCGTCTCGACGTCGCGGCCGTTGATCACCAGCCGCGGCCCCGCGCCCTTCCGCTGCACACGCAGCTCCACGCTGTCGCCCGGCTTGCAGGCCGCGATCCGGTCGGTGAGGTCGGTCCAGCTGCGGAGCTCGACGGCGTTGAACTCCAGGAGCACGTCGCCCGCCTTGAGGCCCGCCCGCTCCGCCGGCGACTGCGGGACCACCCGGCCCACCACCACGGCCGCGGTGAGGGCCTTCTTCTGGTCGGCCTCGATGCCGATGAACGGCCCGGGGATGCGGTCGAACGACCTGCCCGACTTGAGCTCCTCGAGCGCGTCGCGGATGCGGTCGGCACGCGACACGAGCCCCACGCCGGAGTTGGGCGCCCGGGTCCAACGCATGAGCTGCTGCGGGCTGATGAGTCGGCCAAGGAGCGTGTCGGGCTCGATCGGCGCCGCGGCGATGCCGAGCAGGTTGCCGGAGCGGTCGAAGACCGGGCCGCCTGAGTTGCCGTAGTTGAGCAGCGCGTCGGTCTGGAACTGATAGCCGCGGTTCCGCGCCGGGGCGCTCACGATCCCGGCGTTGAGCGTCAAGGCCGGCCGCCCCCCCGCCACGCTGCCGAGCACGCCCACCTCGTCGCCGAGCTGCGGCGAGACGGCGGCGTCGGCGAGATCGAGGAAGGGCAGGGTCTCCCCCTCGACCTTGAGCAGGGCCACTCCCAGGGGCTCGTGCCGCGCGACCACCTTCGCGGTCCGACGGTCGCCGCCCGGCAGGATGACCGTCACCTTCTCCACCGGGTTGGGACGCTGCTCGACGTCCCCGTCGGGCTGGCCGACCAGTTTCCGGACCGGCTCATGGACGTCCCACGTCCGCGGCTTGCCGGTGGACTTCCGCACGAAGGCGTTGTCGTCGCCGACGTTGAACAGGCTCGTGAGCACGTGCCCCTCCGGCGACACGACGACGCCGGTGAGCGGCGCCGCGGGCCGCCGCAGGAGCTGGTTGACCTCGAGCACCTTGGAAACCGCCAGCCACTCGGTGAACCGCTGCTGCTGTTCCCGCTCGGGCAGCGTGGCGAATCCCTCGAGCCCCTTGCGGTAGTCGCTCCACGACGTCAGCGGCAGCGCCTCGGGCGGATACTTCCGCTCGATCTCGACGCCGACCATGCAACGCGCGAACCGCTCGGCCACGCCGCGGAGGGGGGCGGCCCCGCCGGCCGCCACTGTGCCGAGCGTCGCGGCACCGCCGGAGGACAGCGGCGGGAACCGCTCGACGAGCACCTGCGTGGGCACCGCGGTGCCCTGCCACCGGAGCGGCAGGACGCCGAGCGTGATCACGCCGCAGACGGTGCCGGCTGCATCGACGAGCGGCCCGCCGTCCGAGCCCGGGTTCACGGCGGCCGTGGTTTCGATCGCCACGCCGACGTAGTCGGCCTCGGGGCAGGCGGGCACGTCGTAGATGCCGCTCACGATGCCGCGGCTGAACGACGCGCGGCCGTTGGTGAGCATCGAGTCCTCGACGTCGCCGGCCGTCCACACGGCCGCGCCGACCTCCGGCAGGTCGCGGGCCAGCGGCAGGAAGGGAAGCCCCCTCGCGTCCACCTTCAGGAGCGCGACGGCGAGCTTCTCGTCGGCGGCGACGACGACGGCCTCGCGCTTCACGAAGCCCGGGAACGTCACCGTGATCTCCGCCGCGCCGATCGGCACCACGCTCGTGGCCGTGAGCACGTGGCCGTCCGCCGAGACCACGATTCCGGTCCCGCTGTTCGAGGAGTAGGAGTCGGCCTTGCTCCGGATGCCGACGGTGCAGGCGAGCACGCGGTCGGCAAGTTCGCGGCCGGCGGGCGAGGCGTCGGCGGAACGCAGGAAAGCCGTCAGGGCGAGGACGGCAACCGTCCAGCTGGCGCGAGCGATCATCCGTGCCTTGTCCACGTCGTGGGTGCCCCGGCTTACCGGTCGGAGGCCCGCGGCGACCGCGACGGCCCCCTCGATTGTACGCCACCGGACGGCCGTTCCCAGCCGGCCGGGACGCTTGCGGCCGAACCGCGCCGGCCGTACAACGACGCCTCGCGGTCACGGCGTGACGCCGCAGTTCGCCTCCAGGGAATTTTCAGCAGCCATGGCCATCGCCACAGCCTCCCCGGGTTCTGCCCGGCTTCCGGAATCGAAGAACGTGGGCTCCGCCCTCGACCAGGCACTCGACGCCGGCAAGGGCATCCTCCGCCTCTCGCCCACGTGGGTGCCGCGGAGCTTCCTGCACCCGGGCAAGAGGGTGCGGCTCCATCCCGACGACTACTACGCCTACGGCCTCGACCGCGGCGGGATCGACGAGCGCTGGTTCGCGAGCACGACCGAGGCGGCGAACGAGGGCCGCGTGCCCGACGAGGGATTGAGCTGGTGCGTCTTCGGCGGCGAGCGGTTTTTGCTGCGGGATGCGGTGGCCGAGGGGAAGGCCCGGCTCGTGGGGAAGGCGATCTGGGACCGCTACAAGAAGTGGCCCGTGTACTCGAAGTTCTTCGACAACATGGGTCCGATCCCCCACCACATGCACCAGTCGTTCGACGACGCGAAGCTGGTGGGCCAGGAAGGCAAGCCCGAGAGCTACTACTTCCCGCCGCAGTACAACAACTGCGACAACCACTTCCCCTACACCTTCATGGGCCTGGAGCCGGGCACGACGAAGGCCGACGTCCGCCGCTGCCTCGAGAACTGGAACCGGGGCGACAACGGGATCATCGACCTCGCCAAGGCCTACCGCCTCAAGCGCGGCACCGGCTGGCTCATCCCGCCGGGCGTCCTCCACGCCCCGGGCTCGCTGCTCACCTACGAGCCGCAGTGGGGCAGCGACGTGTTCGCGATGTTCCAGTCGCTCGTCGAGGGCCGCGCGGTGCCGTGGAGCCTGCTCGTGAAGGACATGCCGCAGGCGAAGCACCAGGATCTCGACTTCATCATCGGCCAGCTCGACTGGGACAAGAACGTCGACACCCACTTCAAGCAAGCCAACTACCTCGAACCGATCCTCGACGCGTCGCGCTCGGGCGCCGGTGCCGAGGATCGCTGGATCGTCTACGGCGAGGTCGACGGCCGGCAGTTGTTCAGCGCCAAGGAGCTCACGCTGGAGCCGGGAGCCCGGATCACGATCAAGGAAAATGGCGCCAGTGGCTGGATCACCGTCCAGGGGGAGGGCACGGTCGGCGGCCATACCGTCGCCACGCCGACACTCATCCGCTTCGGCCAGATTACCGCCTACGAGCTGTTCATCTCGGCCAGTGCCGCCGCCGAGGGCTACGAGGTGGTCAACACCGGTCCCGGCCCGATGGTCTCCCTGCGCTACTTCGGCCCCGACGTCCACGCCGATTGCCCGAACACCGGCCGCCAGTGGTGA
>JBJTPA010000264.1:0-7315 GCA_046074885.1 Planctomycetaceae bacterium | reverse complement strand
TCGGTCAGTTCGTGCCCCTCGGCCTCGTTGCGGCCGTCGCACCAGAGCCGCGCCGGGCCGATCGGCTGCCCTGCGGCGTCGGTGAGCACCTCGCCATGCATCTGCCCGGAGATCCCGATCGCACGGACCTCGGGCTCGAGCCCCAGGGTGGCAAGCTTCGCCCGCAGGTCAGCCATGGCGGTGCCCAGGGCCCGCTCCCAATCGGCCGGCAGCTGCTCCTGGCACTCCGCGGGCAGGCCCGGCACCATCGCATAGTGGCCCTCGCCCGCAGCGAGGATCCGCATCGACTCGTCGGTGAAGATCACCGACAGCCCCTGCGTACCGACGTCGATGCCGAGATAGCCCTGCTTCTTCATGCGCGTGCCTTTCGGTGCGGTGAATCGATCCCACCATCATCCTCGCCGGTGGCCATGCCTTCGAAAAGCCCTGGCTGCTACCGCAGGCTGCGGCTTGCACTGCCGCCATCACGCTTGCACTGTACGGCTGTGCTTCTTTTGCGTTTTCCTCGCATGGTTAGTGCAACATTGTTTCTGTAAATCGCCGGTGCGTGCCCGTCCGAGTCGAGCGTAGCGAGACGAGGGCGGGCACGCACCGGCGGCCCGAGTTGAAGAGGTGGGTCATCGAGGTTTTCTTGGAAGTGTCTTACGCCACCAAGAAGGAACCTACGATGACCCACCAAGACGAATGTCCAGCCATCAACGACCTCACGGCCCTGCTCATCGAGCACGGCCCGGCCGCCATGGCCTCTGCCCTCGCCACGCTCATGGATCATGCGATGCAGATCGAGCGCGAGCAGATGCTCCAGGCCGAGCCTCATCAGCGAACAAGCGCTCGTCAAGGCTACGCCAACGGATTCAAACCCAAGACCCTGAAGACCCACGTCGGCCGGGTCGACCTGCGGATCCCACAGACCCGCGACTACCGAGACGAGAACGGGCGGCGGGCGGGCTCGACGGCTGCGAATACCCGGCTGTACGGGGACTCACGCGTCCCAGCGAACCGCTGACGTGGCTCCGTGGCCGCGGGTGCCGCAGAAACTCACCTCGATGCCGAGGTTCGTGGCCACGGCAGCCTTGAGCATCGCCGCCCGGTCAGCCGCCGCGGCGTCGGCGGCGTAGGCCACCTGCACGTGGTTGGCCTTGTGACGGGCCATCATCTGGTCGCGTGACACGCCGTAGGTGACGGCGTGCATGATCGGCCACTGGGGCGTGGTGGCCTCGAGCCGGCGACGCGTCTCGGCCTCGGGCAACTTCACGACACCGGCACGACCGATATCCATGCGGAGCTTCTCCTGCTTGCCCGTGCCGTCTACCCAGACGCGGCTCCAGACGATCTCGCCCGGCTTGCTCACGCCGGCGAGCGTGCTGCCCCCGAGCCGGAAATACATCGGCGGCTGCCGGAAGCCCTCGGCCCCCTTCCAACCCTTCGTGAAGTGGGCCGGCGGGGCGCCACCCGAGATCTCGAACACCCAGACCCAGTCGTCGGTCGTCCGCGACTGATCCCAGTCGCCCCAGCGGATGTCGTGGAGCGTGTTCTCCACCGGCTGGCCGAGCGCCTCGTGAACCCGTTGCGTGAGCAGGCCGTCCAGCCCGGCACACTCGTCGACCTCGTTGAAGTGGACGAGCGGGCGACCCTTGAACAGCACGCGCGAGGTTCCCTCCGCCGTCACCGGCGGCCTCTTCGAGTCGTTGAGCATGCCCTCCACGAGGTCGCTGGCCGGCAGGAGATCCTTGAGGCCCTGCTGGTACTGGATGCCGATCGCATCGCATCCATAGCGGTTGGCGAGCCGCAACGCGGCGACATACATGCGGCACTGGATCAGCACCTGCCGACGCGTGAGGTCGCTGGCCTCGTCCCGCCCGAAGTGAAACCTCATCCCGGCGCGCTCCAGCCAGCGAAACACCTCGCGGCCCTCCGCCTCGCTCGTGCGCATCGTTTCGTGGTACAGGGCACTTTGGCTGAGGCGTTCCTTGAAGACGCCGGTCGCATGCAACAGGCGGTCGGGGATGATCGCGTTCTCCATGCCCATGCAACCCTCGTCGAACACGCCGAGGAGGGCCTTTCTCGTGCGGAGATGCGTTGCGATCGTGTCGGCCTTGGCGGCGAGATCGCGTGGCAGGCGAATCCTCTCGAAAGGCACCACGTGGCTCGTGTCGTGATGAATCGAGCGGGTGTCGAGCCAGGCGGCGAGGTGCCGATCGAAACTCGCGCTGGCAAAATCGTCGGCCCAGACGGTCGCGTAGGGCACGCCGGCCTTGGTCAGCGTGCCGTTGAGGTTGAGCATGCCGACGAGACCGGGCCACTGGCCCGACCAGTTGGCAGCGGTGAGAATCGGGCCCTTGTGCGTCGAGAGCCCCGGGAGCACGTGGCTCGAATACTGCCAGACTGCCTCCGCCACCACGAGCGGGGAATCCGGGGCGATTCGCGAGAAAACCTCGAGCCCCTCCCGGGCACCGGCGATGAAGCCGTGCCCGCGGCCGCGTGACACAGCATGGCCCCGCTCGAGTTGCCAACCCCGCCGAGCGAACGCGGCGATGAGGGCCTTTTCCATCGCCTGCTGCGCCGGCCAGCAGACGCGGTTGGCCTCCTCACGGAGGTCACCGCTGGCAACGAGCACCGCCCGCTTCTCCAACCGGCCACGAGACGATCGCAAAGCCGCCATCGAGAGCCCCCTGCCATACCAGCCGCGGGCGACCACTGCTGTCGCCTGGGCGTTGGATTCGATCACTTTGCCGCAACTATACTGCTCGCGGCTGCCCATCGCCACACCCCCGTGAGCGCTGCAACGACCGTGTGTGCCGTACGATGAGGCACGTCGGGCTGGGCGTCCGACCCTCCCGCTGCGCCGCCACCTGAAAGACCATCACCTGCAAGGAAGGATTGTTTCGCATGTCGCGTTGTCGCCTCGCTTCCCTCGCCATGGTCGCCCTCCTCAGCCTCGTCGCCGGAGCGGTGGTCGCGCCGTGGGCTGCGGTCCCCAAGGCCTCGGCCGTCACCTCGCTCTCGCACGAATCGTTCGCCGTCTGCACGGCACCCGTCGACAGCAATCTCGAGGGCTTCTTCATCCTCGACTTCGAGACGGGCGACCTGACCGGAGGCGTGCTCAACCAGAACACGTCCAAGTTCGGCGTCGCCTACCGTTACAACGTGCTCAAGGATCTCGGCTTCAAGCCGGGCAAGGTCAAGAACCCGAAGTTTCTGCTCGTTCCCGGCCAGGCGAGTTTTGGCGGTGGCGGCGGCAACCGCTTCGCCCCATCGGTGCTCTACGTGACCGACGCGGCGACGGGCGTGACCGTGGCCTACGGCATTCCGTGGAGCAGTCAGCAGGCACCCGGCGGTGGCGGCGGCCCTGTGGTCTCGGAACTCGTGCCGCTCGACATCGCGCGACCCCGCGGCGGTGGCGCGAAGGTGCAGTGATGGCCGCGGTCGCCGGGAGTGGGCAGGTGGCGGTGACGGTGAACGGCGAGTCACGGTTCGCCGCTGCCGGCTCGTCGCTCCACGACCTCGTCGAGGCGGTCGGCTGCGCTGGCAAGCCGATCGCGGTGGAGGTCGACGGCTGCGTGGTGCCCAGGGCCCGGCATGCCGAAGTGCGGCTCGCCGGCGGGGAGCGGATCGAGATCGTGACGTTCGTCGGCGGCGGCTGACAGGGAGAGATGCGATGAGCCCGTGCATGCAGGAGCGGACAGCGACGATGGGCGAGGATCGACCGCTCATGGTGGGCGGGATCTTGCTGGCCAGCCGGCTCGTCGTGGGCACCGGCAAATACGCCACGCTCGCCGAGATGGCCCGCTGCCTCGATGTGTCGGGCACCGACTGCGTCACGGTGGCCGTGCGCCGCGAGCGGCTCGTGACCGCGGCCGGCGAGAACATCCTCGACCACATCGATCCCGCGCGTTTCACCCTGCTTCCCAACACGGCCGGGTGCTTCACCGCCGACGACGCCGTGCGGGTGGCACGGCTCGGCCGCGCGTTGCTCCGCGACCTCGGCAATCCCGGTGCCGAGTGGGTGAAGCTCGAGGTGCTCGGCGATCCGCGGACCCTCCTTCCCGATCCACTCGGCACCCTCGAGGCCACCGTCCGGCTCGTCGACGAGGGGTTCGCGGTGCTCGTCTACAGCAGCGACGATCCCGTGATCGCGCGCCGTCTCAAGGCGGCGGGGGCGGCGAGCGTGATGCCGGCCGGCAGCCCGATCGGTTCGGGGCAGGGGATCCTCAATCCGAACAACCTGCGGATCTGCCTCGAGGCACTGAAGGGGGACGATCCCGACTCTCCGGTCATCGTCGACGCCGGCGTGGGCACCGCCAGCGACGTCGCGGCGGCGATGGAGTTGGGCGTGGACGGGGTCCTGCTCAACACCGCGATCGCCCACGCCGCCGAACCGGTGCGGATGGCCCACGCGATGCGTGCCGCCTGTTTCGCCGGTCGTCAGGCGTTCCTCGCCGGTCGCATACCCCGGCGCCTGTATGCGACCGCGTCGAGCCCCGACGACGGGGTGATCGGTCGCCGTGCGGCGGCCGGGCAGGGCGGTCCGCCGACGAAGCCGGAGTAGACGACGTGCTCGCGCGGCGCATCATCGCCTGCCTCGACGTGGACCGGGGCCGCGTCGTCAAGGGGACGCGGTTCGTCGATCTCGTCGACGCCGGAGATCCGGTCGCGGTGGCGGCCCGGTACGAGGCGGAGGGGGCCGACGAACTGGTGTTCCTCGACATCACCGCCAGCCACGAGGGAAGGGCGATCATGCTCGACGTCGTCCGCCGCGTCGCGGAGACGGTGTTCATGCCCTTCACCGTCGGCGGCGGCATCCGCACGCTCGACGACGCCGCCCGCCTCGTGCAGGCCGGCGCCGAGAAGGTGAGCATCAATTCGGCGGCGGTGCGCACGCCGGGGCTCATCAGCGCGGTGGCCGACAGGCTCGGCAGTTGTGCCACGGTGGTCAACATCGATCCCAAGCGGGTTCCGCACCCCGGGGGGGGTGGCGGAGCGTTCTGGGAGGTCTTCGTCAGCGGCGGTCGCGAGCCCACCGGCCTCGAGGCGGTCGCCTGGGCGCGCCGCGTGGAGCAACTCGGCGCGGGTGAGATCGTCCTCACCTGCATGGATCGCGACGGGACCCGCTCGGGATACGACCTCGAGATCACCGCCGCGGTGAGCCGCGCGGTGGGGATTCCCGTGGTCGCCAGCGGCGGCGCGGGAAAGCCGGAAGATCTTGCCGATGCGGTGCAGCAGGGAGGTGCCGATGCGGCGCTCGCCGCTGGAATCTTCCATTTCGGGCAGTGTACGATCCGGGAGGTGAAGGAACTGTTCCACGCCCGGGGGATTCCCGTCCGGCCGCCGCCGTCGCGGTGACGACCGCGCGAATCCCGCTCCCCGAACGAGCGATCCATGGCGAGCATCGACAGTGCGACCGCGGCTTCCCCAACGCCGGGTGCGGCCGAGCCCCCGGCCCCGGCGACCGCGGTGGACGGTGCCGCGGACAAGCCGTCCGCCAGCGGCCCGTCGCGACCCCGGTTGGAGATCGACCGCCTCTTCGAGGCGCTGGTGCGGTTGCTGGGCAGCGACCTCCATCTCAAGGTCGGCCAACCACCCATCATCCGCGTCAAGGGTGCACTCCAGCCGCTCAAGGCCCCCAAGATCGAGGACGAGCAGATGCGGCGCCTCTGCCTGCCGATGCTCGACGAGCGCCAGCGGCGCATCCTCGACGCGGACGGGGGATGCGATTTCGCCTACACCGTGCCGGTCGACGGGGTGCGCTGGCGCTTCCGCGTCAACCTCCTCCATCAACAGGGCTCGCTCGGCCTGGTGGCACGGCGCGTGAACAACACGATCCCCGACTTCAAGGGGCTGTTCCTGCCGTCGTCGATCGAGCGCCTCTGCCAGCTCGACCAGGGGATGGTGCTGCTCGCCGGCGTCACCGGCTCCGGCAAGAGCACGACGATCGGGTCGATGCTCAACTACATCAACAAGAACTACCGCAAGCACATCCTCACGCTCGAGGACCCGATCGAGTTCGTGTTCACCGAGGACAAGTGCCTGATCAACCAGCGGGAGATCGGCCAGGACGTCAAGAACTTCGAGATCGGGATGAAGCATGCCGTCCGCGAGGACCCCGACATCATCCTCGTGGGCGAGATGCGCGACGTGGAAACGTTCAAGACGGCGATCCACGCCGCCGAGACGGGGCATCTCGTCTTCGGCACCATCCACGCCGCCAGCGCGCCGAGCACGATCGGCCGAATCCTCGACCTGTTTCCCCAGGAAGAGCATGCCGCCATCCGTAGCGCCATCGCCTTCAACATGAAAGGCATCATCGCCCAGAAGTTGCTCAAATCGATCAAGCCCGGGGTGAGCCGGGTGCAGATCTGCGAGGTGCTGTACTTCGACGTGCTGGTCCGCAAATACGTCCTCGAGGAGCACGAACACCTGATCGCCGACCACATCAAGAAGTCGGCCAAGGACGGCATGCAGGATTTCACGATGAGCCTCAAGTCGCTCATCGATCAGCAGTTGATCGATCGCAACGACGCGCTGGAGATCGCTCCCAACCGCGAGGCGTTGATGATGGCCCTCAAGGGGATCGGTGTGTCGTGATCCCCCTTCGAGCCGACAGCGAGGGCCGCACCCGGCGGTGCACTCTCCTCCTGGCGATCGCCGCCCAGGAAGTGTCCGCCGTCGTGCACGGAACGGTGGCCCGTGGCGACGACGTCTGGCCGTCGCCGAGTCCCGAGTGGCTCGATCGTCCCGCCGGTGGCGGACTGTCGATCCTCCCGCTGGTCACCTGGTGGCTGCTGGTCGTCTGCTGGACGGCCACGTCCGATTGGGTGACGCGCGACAGCTCGAAACGCAACCTGCAGCCCAACCTCTGGGGTGCCCTGGCCGCGTTCCCGTTCTTCCTCGCGGCGGCGTTGGCGTGGCTGGTGCCGTCGGCGATCGCCGGGCAGGTGCTGATGGGGCTGGCGTGGCTGGTCCCGCTTTTCGTCTACGCCGGCCGGCGCAACCCGAAGCTCCCGGAGTCGGAGAAGATCCTCACCGTCGGCCACGCACGGCGGGTGCTGGCCGGTTTCCTCGGGCGGTTCGGCGTCCACATGGAGGTCGGCGACGAACCAGCCGAGGCCCTGCCGGCGGTCACGCTGCTCCCCGTCGGCGGCAAGGACGAGGCGGAGAACAAGGCCCGCGCCGAGGCCGCCGCCGGCACCCCCGGCCTGGAGGAGACGAAGAAGCTGCTCCAGCAGGCGGTGGCGGCACGGGCCTCGACGCTGCTGTTGGAATGGGGGCCTGCGGTGGTCAACGTGCGCAACGAGGTCGACGGGGTGTGGATGCC
>JBJTPA010000263.1:0-3028 GCA_046074885.1 Planctomycetaceae bacterium | reverse complement strand
CCTCGCCAAGAAGATCCCCGACATGCTCGACGGGCGGCTCAACATTTGGCTGTGACGGGTCTTCGTTGCCGCTCGCTCGGGGCTGCCCCCACCCCCTCTCGGGACGTTTGCGGTGGGTCTCCAGCCCACCGCTCACTGCATGTCCGCTGCGCTTCGGCATCCTTGCCTGCGCTTGCTCCCATAGCCCCTCTCGAGGGGATGGGCAGCCCCTCGCTGACCTCCGCCCCAGGAAGCCCGGAGCGCGAGCGACGGGATTGCGCGTGCCTGATTGAATGGCTTCGCCGTGGCCGATCAGGGTGGCGAGCTGCAATCCCCGCGCTCGCGCTTATGGCTTCCTGACGGGCTCCGATGACACGCGGAGGGCACGGCACCGATCCGTCGAAGGTTGATCGGTCGGGCCGTAGCGAACGTCCGGGCAAGAAGGTACGGGCAGCCCCGACCCAAGCGGACGTCCAGTAGCATGACCGCATGGAGGTTCCGGTCGTCGCACCCCGCCACGCCTACGTCCACGTGCCGTTCTGCCGGCACCGGTGCGGATACTGCGACTTCGCGCTCGTCGCCGGTCGCGACGACCTGATCGACCGCTACTCCGCGGCGCTCGCGGTGGAACTGGAGCGGGTCCGCGAGCCGCTCGACGTGCAGACGCTCTACCTCGGCGGCGGCACGCCGTCGCACCTCGGGCCCGACGGGCTGCGGCGGCTCTTCGACCTCCTGCATGAAAAGTTCCGACCCGCCGCCGGGGCGGAAGTCTCGGTCGAGTGCAATCCCGAGGACGTGACGGAGTCGCTCGGCGACGCGCTCCGTGACTGCGGTGTGACACGCGCGAGCCTCGGCGCGCAGTCGCTCGACGCGGCCACGCTCGCGGCACTCGACCGCAGCCATGCGCCCGACGACGTCCGGCGGGCCGTCGCGCTCCTGAGGGACCGCGGTCTCGCGGTGAACGTCGACCTCATGACGGCTGCGCCGGGGCAGTCGCTCGCGGCGGTCGGGCGTGACCTCGATTCCGTGATCGGCCTTGCGCCGGAGCACGTGTCCGTCTATTGCCTCACGTGGGAGAAGGGGACGGCGTTCGAGGGCCTGCGGCGGAAGGGTGCGCTCGCCGCGGCCGACGATGCGACCGAGCGGACGATGTTCGAGGCGGCGATCGACCGGCTCGAGGCCGCGGGCTACGAGCACTACGAAGTCTCGAACTTCGCCCGGCCCGGCCACCGCTGCCGCCACAACGAGGCCTACTGGGATTGCCGTCCCTGGGAGGCTTGTGGGCCGGGGGCCGCCCGGTTCGACGGGCGGACCCGCACGACGAACCACCGCAGCCCCGTGACGTGGATGGCCAAGGTGCTCGCCGGCGATGATTTTACGGGCGACGTGGACGCGATGGACGACGACGCGGCCGCCCGCGAGCGGCTCGTGGTCGGCCTGCGGCGGGGGGACGGCGTCGAGCGCGCGGCGTTCGCCGTGGCGAGCGGTTGCGACATCGACGCGCTCGCCGGCCCGGTGATCCGCGGCTGGGTCGCCTCCGGGCTGGCGACCGACGATGGGAGCCGCGTCCGTCTCACCCGCGCGGGGCTGCTCGTCTCCGATGCGCTCTGGGCCGACGTGCTCGCGGCGTCGTGACCGGGCCGCCCCCGCGAGGAATGCGGCCGCCTGGCGCCCGAGGCTGCCGCGGCGGCTAGGATGACGCGGCGTCTCGACGCGGCCGGGTGTTGTTCGGAGGCATGGTGATGGGCAGGCAGGAGGACTCGTCGGGGAACGGCGGCCGGCGGATCGCGATCCTCGTGGCGTTGGCGGCCGTCCTCGCCGGCGCGACCTGGTGGTGGCTCCGACCGCAGGCCGCGCAGGAGGATCCCCGCGTCGCCGAGATCCGGGCGCTGCACGAGGAGATGGCCGCGAAGTTCCCGCCCGGACAGGCGATCCGGTCGTCCGACGAGGCGGTCGCGCGGGTCACGGCCATGCAGGCGATCATGGCGAAGGTGCAGGCGCTGCCGCCCGAACTGCGCGGGACGGCGATGAGGTCGGGCATGCGGTCGTTCCGCGCAAGCATGGACGCGAAAATCGACGAGTATTTCGCGCTGCCGCCCGATCGCCGGAACGCATTCCTCGACCTCGAGATCAACCAGATGGAGATGATGCGCTCGGCCTTCACCGCGGCTGGCGGGCCACCCGGTGGTCCGCCGCCGGGTGGTGCAGCGGCCGCCGGCGGGTCGGGGCCGCGGCCGCCGTTTCCCCCCGGGAACATGTCCGACGAGGAGGCCGAGGCCATGCGCAGGCGGATGGTCAACGACACCTCGCCGGAACGGCGGGCACGCATCGAGAGCTTCATCGACGCGATGCAGCAGCGTCGCGCCGAGCGGGGCCTGCCGGCCCTGCCTCCGCCGCCGTGACGGCCGCCGCCGCGGTCAGCCCTTCTCGAGGGCGGCGGTGAGGTCGAGGATGGCCTTCTTGCCGTCCGCGAAGTACATGAGCGTGTTGTCGGCGGCAAAGAGCGGATTGGGAATCCCCGCGAAGCCGGGCGAGAGCGACCGCTTCACCACCACCACCGTCCGCGCCTTGTCCACGTCGAGGATCGGCATGCCCGCGATCGGGCTCTTGGGGTCGGTGCGGGCCGCCGGGTTCACCACGTCGTTGGCGCCGATCACGATCGCCACGTCGGTCTCCGGGAAGGTGGGGTTGATGTCGTCCATCTCCCGGAGCTTTTCGTAGGGGATGTCGGCCTCGGCGAGGAGCACGTTCATGTGCCCCGGCATGCGGCCGGCCACCGGGTGGATCGCATACTCGACCGTCGTGCCCCGCTTCTCGAGGGCGTTGGCGAGTTCCCGCACGGCGTGCTGGGCCTGGGCCACGGCGAGGCCGTAGCCGGGCACGATCACGACGCGGCCGGCCCCCTCGAGCACCATCGCGATCTCCTCGGCGCTCGCGCTCTTGATCTTGCCGGCGTAGACGTCGTCGGCGTTCGCGGCCGTCGTCGTGCCCAGGCCGCCGAAGAGCACGCCCACGAGCGAGCGGTTCATCGCCTGGCACATGATCGCCG
>JBJTPA010000262.1:0-9047 GCA_046074885.1 Planctomycetaceae bacterium | reverse complement strand
ACCGGCGACTTCGCCGCCACGAGCAGCGCGAGCCCCGTGCGCAGGTAGGGCGCGGAGAACGCGATCGACCGCGCCCGCTCGGGCGTGGCCGTCATCGACGAGATGATGCAGTCGATCTTGCCCGTCTTGAGCGCGGGGATGAGCCCGTCGAAGGCGACGTTCTCGATCACCACCTCGCGGCCGAGGTGTTTTCCCAGGGCCTCCGCGAGCCGGACGCTCACGCCGGCCGGCCGCCCGTCGCGGTCGGTCATCTCGAACGGCGGGTAGGAGAGCTCCATCCCCAATCGGAGCGGCCCGTCGGCCGCGGCGGCCCCTAGCCCGAGCAGGGCGAGGGTGGCCGCGAGCGGGAGCAGGTGCCTGGGCATGCCGGCATGGTAGCCGTTCGCGGCCGGCCGCCGCGGGAGACTGCGGGGGCTGGGGAGGGGGGCCGGAGGTCGATGCCGCGTTTTTTCGGGAGGCGACAGTCCGGGCCCCGCTCCGGCCGACATTCATGCAGCGGGATCGCCGACGGCGAAGCCGCCCCAGGGGGATTCCACCGCCATGACTCCGTCCGCACCCCGCGGCGGCCTCGCGCCGGCCACCGTCCGGCGGCGGCCGCCCATGTTTCGCGCCCTCGGGCGCCGCGACCCGCCCGAGACGCTCGACATCGACGGCGAGCGGTTCGTCCGCGAGGAGATCCTCAAGCATGACTCGTGGGCCGCCACGGCGATCTACGCGTCGCCCGCCCGGCGCGCCATCTGCAAGTTCAACCGCGAGTCGCCGGTCGCGTTCGTGCCCATGCGCTGGCTGGGCCGGCTGCTCGCCGTCCGCGAGCGCGGCTTCATGGAGCGGCTGCGGGGCGTCGCGGGCGTGCCGGCGGGGCTCGGCGCGATCCGCGTCGACGGCGAGGTCGTGCCGACCGCGGTCGGCCGCACGTTCGTGGACGGCCACGCGCTGGGCGCCGACGAGCGGGTGGACGACACCTTCTTCCCCCGGCTCGTCGCGATCCTCGCCGAGGTGCATCGCCGCGGCATCGCCCACGTGGACCTCCACAAGCGGGAGAACATCCTCGTGGACGACGCGGGACGGCCGCAGCTCATCGACTTCCAGATCTCGTGGGGCCTGCCGCGGGGCCGCATCGCCGCCGCCTGCCTCCGCCCGCTGCTGGCGATCCTGCAGCAGTGCGACGATTACCATCTGCTCAAGCACCGCCTGCGGCTGCGACCGGACCAGTTGCCGCGGGCCGCGGCCGACCTCGACAGCATGCGGCCGACCTGGATCCGCCTGCACCGCCTCGTCGCCGTGCCCTTCCGCACGCTGCGGCGCGGGCTGCTCGTGCGGCTCGGGATCCGCTCCCCGTCGGGCCACGCCCACAGCGAGGCGTTTCCCGAGGTGGCCCACCGGCTCGGCCCGCTGCCGGCCGTCCGCTGACCGCGGCCCTCGGGTCGCTCGTCTCCATGGCTTCGCGTCCACCACCGGTCGCCGGCTGTGCGGGCAGGTTTGGAGCGGTACCGTCGGAGTGGCGGGAAACGCATTCCGGCAATCTCGGGAGACATCGATGACGCCGTTCGCGCCCCGTCGTCGTCACGACGGCGTGCCACTCGTCCGGGCACCGCTCGCGATCGTCGCCACGCCGCACGACGCCGGCTACGCGACGGCGATCGTCGGCAAGTGGCGCCTCGGTCTGGGCGAGAAGGGGAAGGGGCCCCGTTGGAATGGGAAGCTCGCTCCCGGGCCGCTCGAAATCGGCTTCGACCGCCGCTTCGTCCCGCCCACGGCGAACGACCGCGTGCCGCAGGTGTTCGTGGTGGATCATCGCGTCAAGGACCTCGCCGACACGTGGGCCCGCGAGGCGGTGGCGTGGATCGAGTCCCGCAAGGCCGGTCCTGGCAGGCGGCCCGCGCGGCCGACCCGCCGCCTCCAGGAGGCGGCCTGGGAGACGGTCGGGGGCCGCGCCGTCGAGCCGGCGTCACGCTGACCCGCATTTTCGGCGGCCCGTTGGATGACGGCCGCCCGACCGTCGGGCACAATTCACCGGATCCCGCCCGCCCGAACCGCCCCCCACCGCATCCCCGCTGGAATCCCACGTCATGCAACGCCGCGATTTTTTCACCACCGCCGCCACAGCCGCCGCCGCGGCCGGCGTCACCGTCCGGGCCGCCACCGCGGCCGAAGCGACCACCGCCGCCCAGCCTGCATTCCCGCTGCCGCCGCGGCCGGAGCAGGGCCTGCTCTTCTCCTGCAAGTACGGCATGACGAAGGGCGCCACCCTCGAGGAGCGGCTCGCGAGCGCCCGCGACGCGGGCATGGACGGCGTGGACTTCGACGACGCGGCGGCGGTCACGCCCGCACAGCTCCGGGAGGCGGCGGCGAAGACCGGCGTCTTCATCCACAACGCGATCAACCACGCCCACTGGGGCAAGACGCTCACGAGCAAGGACGACGCCGTCCGGGCCGCGGCCCTCGAGAACCTCAAGCACTGCATCCGCGTGTCGCACGCGGCCGGCGGCAGCGGCGTGCTGCTCGTGATCGGCAAGAAGGACGACGGCCCGGAGGGGCCGGACCGGGCCCGCGACGAGATCCGGAAGGCCATCCCGCTCGCGGCCGCGCTCGGCCAGCGGATCCTGTTCGAGAACGTGTGGAACGGGCTCTTCTACGCGGACGACGGCCCGCGGGACCAGGCGGTGAAGCCGTGGGCGGATTACATCGACAGTTTCCAGAGCCCGTGGGTCGGCGCCTTCTTCGACCTCGGCAACCACGCCCGCTACGGCGACGTGGCGGCGTGGGTCCGCGGGCTGGGCCCGAGGATCGTGAAGCTCGACATCAAGGGCTACTCCAACGCCAAGGCCGACGCCGAGGGCAAGTGGAAGGGCTTCGTGGACATCGCGGCCGGCGACATCGACTGGGCCTCGGTCCGCGCGGCGCTCAAGGACATCGGCTTCACCGGCTGGGTCTCGGCCGAGGTCGGCGGCGGCGACACCGCCCGCCTGAAGACGGTCCTCGACGAGATGAAGAAGGCCCTGCTGGGCTGATCGCGGGCGTGGCGGGTATCATCAAACGGAGCTTCTCGAAGTCGCAAAACCCATGGCTGGAAAATCGGCAGCGACCGCCGCGGCACCGTCCGTCCCCATCTACACGGGCCCGTTGCCGCACGTGACGACGGTCGAGCGGGTGCCCGTCACCGTCTACGACCAGCCCCGCGACGCCAGCCGGGCCGTGGCCCGGGAGATCGCCGACCTCGTCACCGCGCGGGCGAAGGCGGGGAAGAAGACCGTCCTCGGCCTGGCCACCGGCAGCACGCCCGTGGGCGTCTACGACGAGCTCGTCCGGCTGCACCGCGAGGAGGGCGTGTCGTTCAAGACCGTCGTCACGTTCAATCTCGACGAGTACTGGCCGATGCAGCCCGATGCGCTGCAGAGCTACCGCCGCTTCATGCGGGAGCACCTCTTCGACCACGTCGACGTCCCGGCCGCGGCGATCCACATCCCCGACGGCACGCTGCCGCGGGAGCAGGTGATCGCCGCCTGCGCCCGCTACGAGGAGGAGATCCGGCAGGCCGGCGGCATCGACCTGCAGATCCTCGGCATCGGCCGCACCGGCCACATCGGCTTCAACGAGCCGGGCAGCACGGCCGACAGCCGCACGCGGCTGATCACGCTCGACAGCGTGACGCGGGCCGACGCGGCGGCCGACTTCTTCGGCGAGTGGAGCGTGCCCCGGCAGGCGATCACGTTGGGCGTGGGCACGATCCTCGACGCCCGCAGGATCGTGCTGCTGGCCTTCGGGGAGCACAAGGCGTCGATCGTGCGGAAGGCGGTCGAGGAGCCCGCCTGCACCCACGTGACGGCGAGCCTCCTGCAGCGGCACGCCGACGCCAGGGTCGTGCTCGACCGCGCGGCCGCCGGGCGGCTGACGCGGTTCGAGGCCCCGTGGCTCGTGGGCCCGCTCGACTCGATCGGCCTCGAGTGGACCGAGCCGCTCGCGCGCAAGGCCGTGATCCGGCTGGCGCTCGAGGTCGGCAAGCCGATCCTCAAGCTCACCGACGAGGACTACAACGAGCACGGCCTGCAGGACCTGCTCGCGAAGCGCGGGCGGGCCTACGACCTCAACATCGCGGTCTTCAAGGCGATGCAGGACACGATCACCGGCTGGCCGGCCGGCAAGCCGGGGTCGCCCCGTCGGATCCGCAGCCTCGCGGCGGCCGGCAAGGGGAACACGCCGCGGTCGCTGGAGCATCCCAAGCGGATCGTCGTCTTCAGCCCGCATCCCGACGACGACGTGATCAGCATGGGGGGCACGTTCATCCGCCTCTGCGAGCAGGGGCACGAGGTGCACGTGGCCTACCAGACGAGCGGCAACATCGCCGTCTGGGACGAGGCGGCCGACCGCCACGTGGACTTCGTGGAGGAGTTCTGCCGGGCCTTCGACGTGGGCACGACGCCCGCACCGGGCGGCCGGTGCACGAGCGAGATCGCCGAGAAGATCCGGGCCTTCCTGCGGTCGAAGCCGGCCGGGGCGGTGGACATCCCCGAGCTGCAGGCCGTCAAGGGGCTCGTCCGCCGGACGGAGGCCCGCGCCGCCGCCCGCCACTCCGGCGTGAAGCCCGAGCACATCCACTTCCTCGACCTGCCGTTCTACGAGACGGGCCGCGTGCGCAAGAACCCGATCGGGCCCGAGGACGTGGCGATCACGGTGAAGCTCCTCGAGGCCGTGAAGCCCCACCAGGTCTACGCGGCCGGCGACCTCGCCGACCCGCACGGCACCCACCGCGTCTGCCTGTCGTCGGTGTTCGCCGCGCTCGAGCAGCTCGCCGACCGCGATTGGGCCCGCGACTGCGAACTGTGGCTCTACCGCGGCGCCTGGCAGGAGTTCGAGCCGCACGAGATCGAGATGGCCGTGCCGCTCTCGCCCGACGAGGTGGAGCGGAAGCGGCTGGCGATCTTCAAGCACGAGAGCCAGAAGGACAGCGCGGTGTTCCCCGGATCGACCGACCCGCGCGAGTTCTGGCAGCGGGCCGAGGACCGCAACCGCGACACGGCGCGGATCTACGACAAGCTCGGCCTGCCCGAGTACGAGGCGATCGAGGGGTTCGTGCTGCACCGCGGGTGACCGCGGGCCGTCACGGTCTCAAGCGCCCACGAGGTATCCCATGCGTGCGACGAACGTGACGGCGGCAGCGGTGTTCCTGGCCCTGGCCGGTTCGGCCCTTGCGGAGGCTCCGCCCGAGGGCTTCGCCTACCTGTTCAACGGCGCGGACCTTGCCGGCTGGCGCGGCCGGCCGCACGCCGACCCGCGCGAGGAATCCAAGGGAAGCGAGGCCGAGCGGGCCGATCGCCAGAAGAAGTGGGACGCCGACATGGCGGCCCACTGGAAGGTCGAGGACGGGATCATCGTCAACGACGGTCACGGCGTGTTCCTCACGACGGCCCGCGACTACGGGAACTTCGAACTGCTCCTCGACTGGAAGCTCGTGGACCCCTGCGGCGACAGCGGCATCTACCTGCGGGCGAACCCGCAGGTGCAGATCTGGGACCCGGCCTGCGAGCGGGACGTCGAGCACGGCTGCCAGAAGGGCTCGGGCGGCCTGTGGAACAACCCCGGCGACTCGCCCGGGCGGTTTCCGAAGGTCAAGGCCGACGAGCCGATCGGCGAGTGGAACACGACGAAGATCGTGATGCAGGGCGACCTCGTCACGGTGACGCTCAACGGCGAGGTCGTGGTGGAGGACTGCCCGCTCGCGAACTTCTTCGAGAAGGGCAAGCCGCTTCCGGAGAAGGGCCCGATCCAGATCCAGACCCACGGCGGCCGGATGCACGTCCGCAACGTCTTCATCCGGGAACTGCCGTAGGCAACGCATCAGCGGTTCGCCGCCGCCAGGAAGCCCGGAGCGCAAGCGACGGGAAAGCGGGTTGAGGACCGAGCGGCTTCGCGATCGCCGGTCGAGGTGGCGACCCGCATGCCCCGCGCTGGCGCTTGGGGCTTCCTGACGGCAAGCAACGCCGATTCTCACGAAGCCCGGAGCGCGAGCGACGGGATCGCAGGGGCCCGATGACGTTACCGTCACACCCGGCGCAACGACTCGTCGAGGACGGCAAGGAGAAAGTCGGCATCGGCCTCCGTCAGGCACATCGGCGGCTTGATGCGGAGGACGTTGCCCCACAGGCCGCCCTTGCCGATCAGGAGCCCGATGTCGCGGCAGGTCTCGAACACACGGGCGCATTCGTCGCGGGCCGGCTCCTTCGTGGCCCGGTCCTTCACGAGCTCGACGCTGAGCATGAGCCCCAGGCCGCGGACGTCGCCGACGAGCGAATGTTTCGCCGCGAGCCGCTCGAGCCCGGCCTTGATCCGTCCGCCCACGCGGGCGGCGTTCGCCTGGATCCCGTCGGCGTCGATCGCCTCGAGCACCGCGCGGCCCTGCGTGCAGGCCACGGGATTCCCGCCGAAGGTGTTGAAGTGGATCCGCTGCGCGAGGGCCTGCGCGATCTGCGGCGTGGTGACCACGGCACCGAGTGCCGCGCCGTTGCCGATGCCCTTGGCCATCGTGACGATGTCGGGGATCACGCCCTGCGTCTCGAAGCCCCACCAGTGACTTCCCGTGCGAGTGAAGCCCGACTGCACCTCGTCGGCGATGCAGAGGCCGCCGGCCGCCCGCACGTGCCCGTAGGCCGCCTGGAGATAGCCGTCGGGGAACACCACGGCCCCGCCCACACCCTGGATGCTCTCGGCGATGAAGGCCGCCACCCTGCCCGGCGTGCCGAACTCGATCAGGTTCTGCACGTCGCCCGCGTACTTCGCGCCGGCGGCGGGGTCGTCGTAGCCCCAGGGGCCGCGGTAGCGGTCGGGGCACAGGGCGTGGTGCACGCCGAAGGAGTGGGGGACGTTGAACTTCCAGGTGTGGTGGCTCGTGAGCCCCATCGTCTGCATGCTGCCGCCGTGGTAGCCGTTGCGGAGCGCGAGCACGTCGAAGTTGCCGGTGAACGCCCGGGCCATGAGGATCGCGAGGTCGTTGGCCTCGGAGCCGGAGTTCGTGAAGTAGCAGACCTTGAGGTTGCCCGGCATCCGCGCGGCCAGTTCACGGGCGTACTCCGCGATGCAGGGGTTCAGGTAGATCGTGGTCGTGTGCTGGAGGATCTCGTTCTGCCGGTGCACGGCGGCGACGACCCGCGGGTGGCAGTGCCCCACGCTCACGGTGACGATCCCGCCGAAGCCGTCGAGGTAGCGGCGGCCGGTCTCGTCGTAGAGGTACTGCATGTGCCCCTCGACGATCATGAGGGGCGTCTCGTAGTAGGTGAAGATCGCCGGGTTCACGAACTGCCTCCGCAGCGCGAGCACCTCGTCCTTCGACGGCCCGGCGTAGGGCCGCGGCCGGTGGTCGCAGGGGGGCAGGGCCGGCGTCGTCGTCGCGGTGCTCATGGGAGCCTCACCGTTCGGGCAGCAGGGGACGCAGGACGGAGTAGAGCACGAATCCGAGGGCGAAGCCCACGAACCACGCGTAGTCGTATCCCGCCACGTGCCAGGCGGGGAATGCCGCGGCGTCGCTGCGGCCGGGTCGAAACCGAGGATCACGGCGGCCGTGGCGTGGATGGCCGCGCCGCCGACCCAGGTCTGGATGCCGAACCAGCCGCAGGCCACCAGGCCCCGCATGAGGGCGGGGATGTTCGACCCGCAGGCGCCGAACGGCGCCCGCAGCAGGACGGGGAAGGGGATGCCGCAGGCCGTGCCGGGGTGGGCGTTGAGCGTCATCGGCACGAGCACGATCAGGGTGCCGAGCAGGATCGTGAGCGTGGCCTGCCACCAGTTCATGCCCTGGCGGATGAGGCTGGCGGCGAGCGTGTCGGTCGTGATGCAGACCGCCATCCCGACCCACAGGGCGGCGACGTGGCCCCAAGTCCACGTCCGCTTCTCCGCGGGCACCGGAGCGAGGTCGTCGTTCCAGAGCCGCGGGTCGAGTGCGGACGGCGGGCACTCATGCGGCCTTCGACTGCGCGATCTCGTGCGTCTCGGCCGGCCGCAGCTTCCGCGCGGCCTCGGCCCGCAGGCGGTCGCGGACGTGCCGGGGCGGGACGACGTTGGTCACGATGCCCAGGCGGGCGAGCGACTGGATGATCGCGTAGTTGAGGTCGAACTCCCACCAGCGCACCTGCATCGACGCGCTCGCCGGATCGGCGTGGTGGTTGTTGTGCCAGCCCTCGCCGCTCGTCAGGATCGTGACCAGCCAGTTGTTGCGGCTGCCGTCGGGCGTCTCGAAGTTGCGGTAGCCGAAGAGGTGCGTGAGGGAGTTCACCGACCACGTGATGTGCCAGACGGCGACCGTGCGGAGGGCGACGCCCCACACGAGCAGCGAGAGCGTGAGCCGGGCGGCCTCGGCGGTCGGCCCGTGCGTCGCCAGGAACACGCCTCCGGCCACGAGCGCGTAGAGCAGGGCGTGCCCCACGAAGAAGACGCACGACGCGAGCGGGATCTTCTCGATCCACAGGTAGTACGGATCCCGGAGGATGTCGCGGGCGTAGCGGTCGTAGAGCGAGAAGGTCTGCATGTTGTCGCGCTTCTCGTAGACGAGCCAGTTCACGTGCGCCCAGAAGAAGCTCACCAGCGGCGTGTGCGGGTCCTCGCGGTGGTCCGAGTGCAGGTGGTGGACGCGATGCCACGCCACCCAGCGGGCCGGCGTCTCCTGGCCGGCGCACATCGCCAGCGTGGCGAGCGACCGCTCGAGCCACTTCGGGGCGTGGAAGCTCCGGTGCGAGAGGAGCCGGTGGTAGCCGATCGTGATCGCGAACTGTCCGAAGAGCACGATGCCCGCGACCAGGGCGGCCACGCCGATCCAGCTGAAGAGCCAGGGCACGAGGGCGAACGCGGCCAGCGCGTGGAGGAGCACGAAGCTGCCGATGTAGCCGGGGTGGATCCGCGTCAGGTCCACGCCCTCGGGCGTGGGCAGCCTGGTGCCGGGGGCCGTGGCCGCCGCGTCCACGGGATCGAGATCGTCGATTTCGTCATCGACGCCGTCGTCGATCGTCGCGATGCGGATGACCATGGGTGGGGCTCCCTGCCGACGCTGGTTCCCGCGGTCG
>JBJTPA010000261.1:0-3828 GCA_046074885.1 Planctomycetaceae bacterium | reverse complement strand
GCTCTGCCTCGGCCCGGCCTGGGTCGCGGGCACGGGAAGGACGCGCTCGTGATCGTGTTCGACGGCAGGGGCATCCTCCTCGACGTCGAGGGAACGACGTCGTCGATCTCGTTCGTCTCCGATGTGCTCTTCGAGCATGCCAAGCGGCACGTGGCTTCCTTCCTCGCCGCCCGGCAGGCCGACCCGGAGGTTCGCGCGGCGGCTAGCGGCCTCGCGTCCGCACTGGGACTGCCGGCCGAGGTCGTCGACGATTCCGCCGGCCTCTTCCGGCTCGCGCTGGGAGCGATCGACCTGATCAACCGCGACGTCAAGGAGACCTCGCTGAAGGCCCTGCAGGGCATGATCTGGCGCGGGGGCTACGAGTCGGGCGAGATCGTGGCCCACGTGTTCGACGACGTGCCGCCGGCGCTCGCGCAGTGGGCCGACTCGGGGCTCGACGTGCGGATCTACTCGTCGGGCTCGATCGAGGCCCAGAAACTCTTCTTCGCGCACACGGCGCACGGCGACCTGACGCGGTTCCTCCGCGGCCACTACGACACGACGACCGGCCCCAAGCGGGAGCCGGGAAGCTACGCCCGCATTGCCGCGGACATGGGCCTCGAGTCGCGGCAGGTGCTGTTCGCCAGCGACGTCGGCGAGGAGCTCGACGCGGCCCGGGCGGCCGGCATGGCGACGGCACTGGTGGTCCGCCCCGGCAACCGCCCCCCCGGCGGCCTTCTCGACCACGAGTCCGCGGCCTCGTTCGCCGAGATCGTCACATGACGGGCGACCTGCGGTGCGGCGCCGGCGCGTCCGCGGACGTCCGGCTCGAGGTGGCGCTCGCCGAGGCCATGCGGGCCGCGGCCGCGCAACTCGGGGCCGGCGCGGAAGATGCCGACCTTGCCGTCGTCTTCGTCTCCGCCGCCTACGGCGCGGACGTGCGGCCCGCGCTCGAGAGCCTCGCCGAGGTGGTCCACGCCGGGACGGTGCTCGGCGCCACCGCCGAGGCCGTGCTCTGCAACGGTGTCGAGCACGAGCAGGGGCCCGCGGTGGCGGTGTGGCTGGCCCGGCTGCCCGGCGCCGCGATCGTGCCGGTGTCGATCGAGCACGCGAGCACGCCCGACGGCGGCATGTTCCTGGGCTGGCCCCCCGAGGACGAGGCGGGCAGGGCCGTGCCGTGGCCGGACAACGCCTCCCTCCTGCTGCTGGCCGACCCATTTTCCTTCCCGTTCGAGACCTTCCTCGACCGCGTCGCGCAGGACCACCCGAACCTGCCGATCGTCGGCGGCATGGCCAGCGGCGGCATGCGGCCGGGCGGCAACACGCTCGTGATCGGGTCGCGCACCTACGACTCCGGCGCGGTGGGCGCGCTGGTCGGCGGCGGCGTGCGGATCCGGCCGGTCGTGTCGCAGGGCTGCCGGCCGATCGGCGGGCCGTTCGTCATCACGCAGGCCGATGCCAACCTGGTCTACGAACTCGGCGGCCGCCGGGCCCTCGACCGGCTCAAGGAGGTGTTCGAATCACTCGGCCCCGCCGACCGCGAACTCGTGCGGTCGTCGCTGTTCATCGGCCGCGCGGCGACGGAATACAAGGACCGGTTCGGCCCCGGCGACTTCCTCGTGCGGAGCGTGGCCGGCGCCGACCCCGACTCGGGAGCGATCGCCGTCGGCGACCTGGTGCGGGTCGGCCAGACCGTGCAGTTCCACGTCCGCGACGCGAAGAGCGCCCACGAGGACCTCCTCGCGCTCCTGGAGGGCTCCCGCGCCGCGGGCGCGGCGCCGGCGGGCGCCCTCGTCTTCACCTGCAATGGCCGCGGCTCGCGGCTGTTCCCCGCACCGCACCACGACGCGCGGTGCCTCGCCGCAGCGTTCGGGCCGCTGCCGGCGGTCGGCTTCTTCGCGCAGGGGGAGTTCGGCCCCGTCGGCCGGCACAACTGCCTCCACGGCTTCACCGCCTCGATCGCCCTCGTCGAGCCCGCGTGAGTCCCCGGTCCCCGTGGCCCGGCCCCTTAGCCCGGTCGTCTCGCGACCGGGAATCCGGCCCGCCTCCGCCTGCAGGCACCGACCCACGCGCCGACACCGCATCGCCAGATGAAACCCGTGATTTCCGGTGTTGTTCCCCGGGCCACCCGGGGCCTACCGTCCCGGCCTCCCCGGAGGCACCGCATGCGGCGACCCACGATGCTCCTCGCCCTCGGCGGCCTGCTGGCCGCCGGCTGCGCCCATCACGCCAACCAATACGCCTTCGCGCCGCCGCTGGCGCCGCCGGTCTATCCGCAGCCGCAGGCCGCAGCGCAGCCGGTCGTGTCGCCGGCACCGGGGCCGGTGGTCGCGGCGCCGGTCGGGGCCGTCGTCGCCGGCGCGCCGGTCGTCGCCGCGGTCGGCGAGATTCCCGCGAACCCCGATGGCGCGTGCCCGCCCTGCACGGGCGCCGCCGGCGCGACGCCCGTGTGCTACGATGGCCCGGTGCAAACGCAGCCCTGTCCGCCGGGGCCGTGAGAGGGACCGTGGCCGCCGGGAGGACGCCGTGAACAGGGCGATCGTCGTCTGGTCCGTGGTGTCGGCGCTCGCCGGCTTCCTGTTCGGTTTCGACACGGTCGTCATCTCGGGGGCCGAGAAGACGATCCAGGAACTGTGGGGGCTGTCGCCCGCGGCCCACGGCGTGGCGCTGGCCTCCGCGCTCTACGGCACCGTGATCGGCGCGCTCGTGGGCGGCTGGCCCACCGATCGGCTCGGCCGCCGACCCACGCTCTTCTGGATCGGCGTGCTCTATTTCGTGTCGGCCGTGTGGAGCGGCCTGGCCACCGACTTCTGGACGTTCTTCATCGCCCGGTTCATCGGCGGCCTGGGCGTGGGGATCTCGACGGTCGCCGCGCCCCTCTACATCTCGGAGATCTCGCCGCCGGCGGCCCGCGGCCGGCTGGCCGGGCTGTTCCAGTTCAACATCGTGTTCGGGATCCTCGCCGCCTTCTTCTCCAACTGGCTCGTCGAGGGCTGGCCCGACGACTGGCGGTGGATGCTCGGCGCCGAGGCGCCGCCGGCGCTGGCCTACACGCTCGCCTGCCTGGCGATCCCGGAGAGCCCCCGCTGGCTCCTGATGCAGGGGGGCGAGGCGAACCGGCGCCGGGCGCTCGACATGCTCGCCCGGATGGATCCGGCCGTCACCCCGGCCGGCCTCGAGGCGGCGGCGGCGCGGATCGTCGCGGCTTCGCAGCCGGCGCCTGCGACAGGGGGCGCCGCCGCGCCGGCCTCGCGCCTCGGCAGGCCCCTCGTGCTGGCGTTCCTGATCGCGCTGTTCAACCAGCTTTCGGGGATCAACGCCGTGCTCTACTTCGCGCCGCGGATCTTCGAGATGGCGGGGCTCGGCGCGAAGGCGGCGCTCCTGCAGTCGATCGGGATCGGCGTCACGAACCTCGTGTTCACGTTCGTGGGCCTGTGGCTCATCGACCGCCTCGGCCGCCGCACGCTGCTCGTGATCGGCTCGCTGGGCTACATCCTGTCGCTCGGCCTGTGCGCCTGGGCGTTCGCCACGGGCCGCACGGGCATCGTGCCGGCCTGCATCTTCGCGTTCATCGCGTCCCACGCGGTGGGGCAGGGGGCCGTGATCTGGGTGTTCATCGCCGAGATCTTCCCCGACCGGTTCCGGGCCACGGGGCAGGCGGTCGGCTGCACGACGCACTGGGTGCTGGCGGCGCTCCTCACGACCGTGTTTCCGGCGATGGTCGTGCGGTTCGCCCCGAGCGAGGTGTTCGCGTTCTTCTGCGGGATGATGGTGCTGCAGCTCGCCTGGGTGCTCGCCATGGTGCCCGAGACGAAGGGCGTGCCGCTCGAGGAGATCGCCCGGCGGATG
>JBJTPA010000260.1:0-2644 GCA_046074885.1 Planctomycetaceae bacterium | reverse complement strand
AGGGTCGCCTTCAGCGAATCCTTCACGTTGACGATCATCCGTTCCATCGATTCCCCGACGACCGGCACCCCCTTGATGAGCCCCGTCGCCTGATCGCGGATGCCGCGATACCACGGGTTGATGCGGACCATGTCGAGGTAGGCGGCAAGCGACCCCACCCGCGGGCAGATCGACATGCGGTTGTCGTTGAGGATCACGATCAGCCGCTTCTTGAGGAAGCCCGCGTTGTTGAGGGCCTCGAAGACGATGCCGGAGGGGAGGGCGCCGTCGCCGATCACGGCCACGCTCCGCCGGTCGTCCTCGCCCCGCAGGCCGTCGCCGCTGGCCAGGCCGAGGGCCGTCGAGACGCTGCAGCCGGCGTGGCCGGTCATGAACAGGTCGTAGGGGCTCTCCTCGGGGTTCGGGTAGCCCATCAGTCCGCCCTTCGTGCGGATCGTGGCGAAGCGGTCGAAGCGGCCCGTGACGAGCTTGTGGGGGTAGATCTGGTGGCCCGTGTCCCAGATCAGCCGGTCGCGGGAGAAGTCGAAGACGCGGTGGAGCGCGAGGCAGAGCTCGACGACGCCCAGGTTCGAGGCGAAGTGGGCGGTTCGTGTGCCGGCGACGCCCGTGAGGGCCCGCCGCATCTCGGCTGCCAGCGCCTCGAGCTGCTCGAGCGAGAGCCCGCGGAGATCGCGCGGCGAGCGGATGGTCGGAAGGATCGGCGTCATGCGTGGTTCCGCCTCGGAAGAGCGGGCGCGATGGCCCGCTACGAACATCGTAGTGTCAGTGGGTGCGGCCGACGATCCAGGTCGCCAGGCGCAGGAGGTCGTCCGCGGATGCGCCCAGTTCGCCCGCGGCCGCCGCGTCCTCGGCGGCCAGGCGGTTCGCCCGGGCCCGGGCCGCACCCACGCCCTCGACGGTCGGGAACGTGAGCTTGCCGCGGCCGGCGTCCTTGCCCACCCGCTTGCCGACGGCCGCCTCGTCCCCCTCGGCGTCGAGCAGGTCGTCGGCGATCTGGAAGGCCTGGCCGAACGCCCGGCCGAACCGGGCGAGCGTCGCGAGCCGCGCCGCATCGGCCCCGGCGGCGAGGCCGCCGAGCTCGAGCGCGGCGAGGAACATGGCGCCCGTCTTGCGGCGGTTGACGCGGTCCATCCAGGCCACCTGCTCCGCGGCGGCCGCGGCGGCCAGACCAGGCATCCAGCCCCGCTCGGCCGCCAGGTCGTCGGCCTGCCCGCCGACGAGCGCCTCGGCGCCGGCCGCGCGGGCGAGCACGAGGCAGGCCCGCGCCGCGCAGGCGGCGGGCATGTCGCGGGCCAGCGTCTCGAAGGCCAGGGCCTGGAGGGCGTCGCCGCAGAGGATGGCGGTCGCCTCGTCGAACGCGCGGTGGCAGGTGGGCCGGCCGCGGCGGAGGTCGTCGTCGTCCATCGCCGGCAGGTCGTCGTGGACGAGCGAGTAGGCGTGGACGAGCTCGACCGCGATGGCGGCCGGGGCCGCCGCCTCCCACGATCCTCCGCAGGCCTGCGACGCCCACAGGGCCAGCGCGGGACGCAGCCGCTTGCCCGGCGCGAGCGCGGCGTAACGCATCGCCTCGGCGAGGCGTGGTGCGGCCTCGCCCGAGAAGGCCAGCACGCGGTCGAGGTGCGGCTCGACGAAGTCGCGGACGCGGACCAGCGCGGCTTCGACGGAGCGGGACTCGTCGGGACCAGGCGACGGAACCGGCCTGCTGGGCACCTGGCAGCCTGCCATGCGGAAGCCTTGCTGGAGGGAGGCGAACGAGTCCCCGGCGTCGTGCCGCGTGGCCGGCAGTCTACCAGAGCCGGACGCGATTGCAGCCGCCGGTCACGCCGGGTCCGCCTCGTCCATGCCCGGCAGTTGCCGGGGGCGGGCGGCCTTCGCGCGACTCACGCGAGCGGGACGCGCCGCGGCGGTCTGGGGAGACTCTGCGGCCGCGGCGTCGTCGCCGGCCGGCGCCGCGGAGCCCTCGAGCACGGGCCGGCCCTGCTCGTCGATCCGCACGAGCACACTCACCCGCTCCTCGGCCGCGGCGAGCTCGTCGTGCAGCCGCTTCAGGATCCCCACGCCGCGCTCGTACGCGGCGATGGAGTCGGAGAGCCCGAGGCTTCCCGACTCCAGTCCCGCGACGAGGTCGGCGAGCCGCTGGAGCGCGGCCTCGAACGACTCCGCCCGGTCGTCAACTTCCGATTCCGCCATGCTCGATCCTCTCCACGCGACTGGTGATCGTGCCGTCGATGAGCAGCGTGTCGATCTCGTCGCCCGTCGCGAGGCCCGCGACCGACCGCAAGGCCTCCGCGTCGCCCGCCCGTCGCGTCACCGACCAGCCGCGGGCAAGCAGGTGCAGCGGGCTGCCGGCCTCGAGCCGGCCGGACGCGGCGGCGAGCCGCTCGCCGGCCCGCGCGCAGGCCGCCGACGCCAGGCGCCTCAGCCGCAGGGCCTGCTGATCGAGCTGCAGCCGCCGGTCGCCCACGAGCCGCGCCGGATCGAGGAAGATCCGCGACCGCGCGAGTTGCACCACCCGCTCGCGGGCGAGCGCCACGCGGCGGCCGAGGCCGGCCTGGAGTCGCAGGCCGAGGGCGGCGACCGCGGCGGCGAGCTGCCGGCCGTCGGGGGAGACCTTGACGGCCGCGTCGGTGGGCGTGAGCGCCCG
>JBJTPA010000259.1:0-8454 GCA_046074885.1 Planctomycetaceae bacterium | reverse complement strand
GCTGGCGTTGATCGACCACGAGGTCCGGCTGGCGTCTGGCGAGGCCGGTCTCGACCCGCATACGATCGATGGCGAGTCGGTCTATCGGGCCATCCAGCTGGTGCAGTGGTTCAAGAACGAGACCCGGCGGGTGTATGCGATCCTCCGCGAGTCCGAAGCTGCTCGGGCCGTCCGGCAACTGGACGAACGGCTCATCGCCTGGATCCGCGAACGTGGCAATCCCGTCACCGCCCGGTTCGTTCGGAATCACTTCCGGAAGTTCCCCACCTCCGAAGCCGTCGAAGTGGCGATCCAGCGTCTGGTCGACAGCGGCCTCGGTCACTGGCGACCCGTGGTGCCAGGTGCCCAGGGAGGCCGGCCCACCGCCGTCTTCGTGCCCCACGGCATCGGCCTCGCTACGAAACTGCGACCATTTGCGGAGCCGGAGGGTTTCGTAGAAGAGTCCGCGCGGGAGAATGATTCCGGGAACGGGCCTGATCAGGTTGACGACGTCGATTCCGAAGAGGAGGTGTGACTTGGCAACACTCGATGCTGAACCGGGAGTCCGCGGGACGACCTGGCGCGTTCGCTTTCTCACTCCGGGCAATCGACGGGTCTCGGTCCGACTCGGCAAGGTCCCGAAGCGGATCGCCGAGGGTGCCAAGGTGCGGATCGAGCTCCTCGTCGCCGCGAAGATCGCCGGGCACTCGATCGACACCGAGACGGCGATCTGGGTCGCGTCGCTGGGCGACAAGATCCATGCCCGTCTCGTGAAGGCCGGCCTCGTGGAGCCGCGGGCGACGTCCGTGGACGGGGGGAAACCGGTGGTCCTGCTCGGCAGCCACATCGACCGCTACATCCAAAGCCGGGCGAAATTGAAGCCCAATACGCTGCGGAACTACCAGGCGACCAAGCGGCTTCTCACCAAGCATTTCGGGGCGGATGAGCCCGTCGAGAAGATTCACGCGGGCCGGGCCCGGGACTACCGGGAATGGCTGGCGAAGGAATACGCCCCCGCCACGGTCGCCCGGGAAATCAAGCGGGCCCGCCAGTTCTTCGAGTACGCGAAGGACTGCAAGATCATCACCGACAACCCGTTCGCCAAGATCCGGGCGGGCTCACAGCGAAACACCTCTCGGAAGTTCTTCGTGAGCCGCGAGACGATCGACGCGGTGCTGGGAGCCTGCCCCGACAACGAGTGGCGGCTGATCGTGGTGCTCGCCCGGTATGGCGGGCTCCGCATCCCCATCGAGCTCGAGGAGCTGACCTGGGAGCGAATCGACTGGGAACACAACCGCTTCACGGTGGTCGTGAAGAAGAAGGAGCACATCGACGGGCACGGCACCCGCGTCGTCCCGATCTTCCCGGAGATCCGTCCCTACCTGGAGAAGGCGTGGTCCGAGGCACCGACCGGGAGCGTGTACGTGGTCCCCAGGGGCCGCACGGGCAACGTGAACCTGCGGACGAGCCTGTTCAAGATCCTGGCCCGTGCGAGCGTCGCTCAGTGGCCCAAGCTCTTCGTGAACCTGCGGGCCAGTCGCGAGACGGAATTGATGCGGACCGAGCCCGCTCACGTCGTCCACGCGTGGCTCGGTAACTCCCGTGAGGTCGCCGAGGATCACTACCTCATGGTGACCGATGAGGACTTCGAGCGGGCCTCGAAAGGGACCGCGGGGGTACTAATGGGAGTCAAAGGGGGAGTCGTAAATTTTCCGGGCCGTGAAACGGGCCAATCAGGCGCGATCAGATGCAATCCTGAGCGATCACCAAAAACAGAAACACCTGCACACCCCGCAGGTCGCGAGGTGTACAGGTGTTCACATACCCCCACGGGGAGTCGAACCCCGGTTTTCGGACTGAGAACCCGACGTCCTGGGCCACTAGACGATGGGGGCGTCTGCGGGCTGTTTTCAGCCGCTTTCGTTCTAACACCGTCGGTCGCCGCGTCAAGCAGACTTGAGCGGCCCGCCCCGCACCCGCCCGCGCCCGCCGCAGGCCGACGCAGGCGATCGTGCGGGTCACCGGGGCCGGGACCGCGGCTGCCCCTGGCCGAGGAGCTCCGAGCGCCGCGACCGCACGCGGCCTACGCCGAAGCCGACGGCGGCCGCGGCCGCCACCGCCACGAGCGTGACGAGCCAGCGCCGCCGCGCGACCGCCCGCGAGTCCGCCGCGCGGCCGAGCGCGGCCTGGAGGTGCCGCGTGGCCTCGTGCACCCGCGCCGACGTCGCGGCACCGCCCGAGGAGCCGCCCGCGTCGCCCCAGCCGTGCTCCGCGCCGTCCCACGCCAGCGGCGCCGGCCCGCGCCGCGGCCCGGGCGCCGCCGAAGCCGCCGCCTCCTCGACATCGTGCACGAGCTCCGCGGGAGAGCCGTGGCGGTCGGCCGGATCCTTCGCGAGCAGCCGCTCGACGATCGCGCACACCGCCGATGGCAGGTCGGGCCGCAGCGTCGAGAGCGGCTCGAGCGGCTCGGCGATGTGCGCCATCAACACGCTCGCGCCCGTGGGCCCGCCGAACGGCGGCCGGCCCGCGACGAGGTGGTAGACGGTGGCGCCGAGCGAGTAGAGGTCGCTCCGCGCATCGACCGCGTGCCCCCTGCCCTGCTCGGGACTCATGTAGAGCGGCGTGCCGAGCGTGGTGCCGGCCTGCGTGAGTTCGACGTCGTCGCCGAGCAGCCGGGCCAGGCCGAAGTCGGCCACTTTGACCTCGCCCGACCGCGTGAGCAGGAGGTTCTCCGGCTTGATGTCACGGTGCACGATCCCCTGCTCCGCCGCCCGGGCCAGCGCCGCGCCCACCTGCACGAGCACCGCGAGCGCCTGCCGCGCGTCGAGCGGGCCGCGGGCCGCGAGCCAGGCCTTGAGCGACGGGCCGGCCACGTATTCCTCCACGAGGAAGTGGATGCCATCCACGCAGGCCACCTCGTGGATCTGCACGATGTTGCCGTGCGCGAGGGCCGCGGCGGCCCGCGCCTCGCGCTCGAACCGCTCCACGGCGCCGCTCCGCCGCAGCGTCTCCGGCCGCAGCACCTTCACCGCCACCCGCCGCCCGAGCGACTTCTGCTCGGCGACATAGACGTCGCCCATGCCGCCGCTTCCCAGGCGGCGGAGCAGCCGATATCCTCCCAACTCCCGTCCGGAAAGGTCGGCGGCGTCCGGAGCGGCGGCATGCCTCGGCGTGTCCATCGTCCGCAGAGTATCCGCCGCCGCCCGCGACGGGGCAAACACGAGGAGCATCCATGCCGAAGCCCGACGCCGCCGCACTCCAGAAGGCCGCCGCCGATCTCGACGTCGAACACACGGCCTACGAGATCACGCTCGAGACGACGAAGGGCCCGATCCGGCTCGCCCTCGACGCGGCCGCGGCGCCGGGCCACGTCCGCAACATGGTGGCCCTGGCCGAGAGCGGCTTCTACGACGGCGTCGGCTTCCACCGGATCATCAAGGGCTTCATGATCCAGGGGGGCTGCCCCGAGGGCACCGGCACCGGCGGCCCCGGCTACCGGATCAAGGCCGAGTTCAACGCCACGCCGCACGAGCCGGGCGTGCTCTCGATGGCTCGCACCAACGACCCGAACTCCGCGGGCAGCCAGTTCTTCATTTGCCTCGAGCGGGTGCCGCACCACGACCGGCAGTACACCGCCTTCGGCCGCACCGCCGACGCGGCGAGCCTCGCGGTCGTGCAGGCGATCGGCGGCGTGCGGACCGGACCCGGCGACCGGCCCGTCGAGCCCGTGACGATCACGAAGGCCACGGTGAAGCGCACGCCGAGGCAGTGAGGCCGTCGGGCACGGCTTCCGCCCCCGCACGGCCGGCCGGCGGTCACGCCTCGCGGCGACGGCCGCGGAACATGACCCGCAGGCCGCAGACCACGAGGGCCACGCCCCCCGCCCCGGCGAGCAGCATCTGCGGGTCGGCCGCCGCCGTCTGCAGGAGGCGGAGCGCCACCGGCCCCGCGGTCTGGGCGAACCCGGACCACGAGTCCACCGCCGGCGGCGCCGGCTGGCCCGGCGGCGCCGCGACGGGGCCGGGCACGTGCATGGCGCGCTCGACGGAGTCGGTGGCGGGCGCCGCGGCGAGCACGGCGGAGGCGCCGGCCAACGCCGCCGGATCGACCGCCCGCGCGGCCGCGTAGCCGACGGCGGGCACCGGCGTGAAGCCGCGGGAGCCCGCGCTCGCGAGGAACGCGCGGACGCGGCTCGAGCAGCTGCCGATCGTGCGGCCGTCGGCCTGGCCGAAGAGCACGCCGGCGAGCTCCCGACGCCCGTTGAGGATGGCGCCGCCGGAGTCGCCCTGCCGCGCCGTGGCCTCGAGCTCGACGAATTGCTTCGGATGGCCGCCGCCCGGCGAGAGATATTCCGTGCAGGGCCCGGTCTGCTCGCGATAGGCCCCGCGGCCGAAGCCGGCGATCGTGAGCGGCTCGCCCGGCGCGGGATCGGCGGCCGCGAGCGGCACGGGCGTCGCCGGCGGCTTCCAGATCACGACCGCGGCGAGGTCCCACGCCTCGTCCACGCGGACCACTGTGCCCGCCGACTGGAAGCCGTCGGGAAACTGCACGAGCACGGCCGACCGGGCGTCGCGGACGACGTGCCAGTTGGTGAGCACGAGGCCCTGCGTCGCGTTCACGTCCACGAGCACGCCCGATCCCATCGACGTCCCGCCGTTCTCGGGCGCCACGATCCGGGCCAAGGCCGGGTGCGGCGGCTGCCCCGTGAGCAGGTAGTCGGCGATCGCGGCCGGATCCCAGGCGGACGGCGCGGACGGAGATCCGGCGAGAAGGGCCTGCCCCGACGCGACGCCGCCGACGACCGGGCAGGCCGCCAGGCAAACGCCCGCCATCAGCATCGCGTGACACGCGCGGCGCATCGTCGGCCTCCCGCCCGGCTCGCCGCCGGGCCGTCGGACTCTAGCGGGGCACGCCCCGCAGGGCCCGGCGACGGGTCTCGCGGTCCATGATCCGGCGGAGCAACTCGCGGCGCAGCCGCTCCCGCTCCTGCTCCCGCCCGGCGTCCTGCGGCGGCGGCGCGGAACGCGACACCGGCTCGACGAGGCTGCTGCGATGGGTGATCATGATCGGCACTCCCGCCGTCAGGCGACTCCCGGCCCGAGCCGCAACGGGTGAGATCGGCACGCGGGGCCCGCCGCCACGAGCGGACCGGCGGGCCGGCCGCACGACCGGCACCGCCCGCAGGGTCAGCGTCGTATCCATGCACCCTCACCCGGCCTGCGGCCGGCCTCTCCCGGAGGGAGAGGCGACGGGGCTCACGATGTCCGGGAGAGAACCAGGTGAGCGTCCGCCCGCCGTCAGCGGGGCGGGAACGCGGGCTCGACCGTGAAGCCCTCTTCGCGGAGCCGGCTCGAGAGGGCCGCCGCGTGATCGCGGCCGCTCGTCTCCACGGTCACCTCCACGGCGATCGAGAAGACGTCGGGCCCGGAGAAGGCCCGGTCGTGGACGATCTCGCGGACGCTCGCCCCCGCGGCCGCGATCGCCGCCGCGAGGCGGGCCATGCCGCCGGGACGGTCGCTGATCCGCGTGGTGAACCGCCAGCGGCGACCTTCGGCGGCGAGGCCGTGGTCGATGACACGGTCGAGGATCGTGAGATCGATGTTGCCGCCGCAGAGGAGCAGCACGACGCGGCGGCCGACGAGCTCGGGGCAGCGGTCGCCGAGCAGCGCCGCCAGGGACGCGGCGCCGGCCCCCTCGACGACCGTCTTCTCGAGCTCGAGGAGCCGCACGACCGCCAGCGCGATCGCATCCTCGTCCACGGTCACGACGCGGTCCACCGCCGCCGCCGCGAGCGGGAAGGAGACGTCGCCCACCCGGCCGACGGCCAGGCCGTCGGCGAGCGTGGGCCGGATCGGCACCGCCACCGGCCGGCCGGCGGCCAGCGACGCCGAGAAGCTCGGCGCGGCCGCCGTCTCCACCGCCACGACGCGGACGCCCGGCGCGAGCGATTCGAGCACGACGCCCACGCCGGCGAGCAGCCCCGCCCCGCCGGTCGGCACCACGACCGCCTCGACGTCGGGCACGTCCTCGAGGATCTCGAGCGCCACGGTCCCCTGCCCCGCGATCACCCGCGGGTCGTCGTAGCCGTGGATCCGCTCGAGCCCCTCGGCCGCGGCGATCTCCACCGCCCGCTTCCGCGCATCCTCGAACGTGTCGCCCTCGAGGATCACGGTGGCCCCGAGCCGCCGGCAGGTCGCCACCTTCACGAGCGGCGCGAACCGCGGCATCACGACCGTAACCGGGACGCCGAGCAGCCGGCCGTGCCAGGCGAGGCCGAGGGCGTGGTTGCCGGCCGACGCCGCCACCACGCCGCGGGCCTTCTGCTCCGGCGGCAGGAGCAGGAGCGCGTTGCGGGCCCCGCGCTCCTTGAAGCTGCCGGTCCGCTGCAGGAGCTCGAGCTTGCAGGAGACGCGGGCGCCGGTGAGCTCCGAGAGCGGCACGCTCGCCGGGCAGGGCGTCCGCTCGATGCCGGAGCGGATCCGCTCGTGGGCGGCGCGAACGTCGTCGAGCGTGACGGCGGGCCGGGTCATACGATGCCCCGCGCCGGCTCGTGAAAGCTCCGCACGTCGATCCACTGCATGCCGGCCCGGCGGGCCGCCTCGATGCCGAGATCGCCGTCCTCCCACACGACGCATCGCTCCGGCCGGGCTCCGAGCCGGCGGGCGGCCTCGAGGAACGGCTCCGGGTCGGGCTTGTGCCGCGACGTGTCCTCGCTCGCCACGATCGCGTCGAAGGCCCCGCCGATGCCGACGTGGGCGAGGATCCGCTCGCACACGTGGCGGTAGCCGCCCGTGACCACGGCCATGGGCACGCGTCCCCGGGCCCGGCGGACCACGCCGATCACCGGATCGATCGGCTGCACGGCGTCGAGCTGGGCGAGGAAGGCCTGCTCTTTCCGGAGGGCGGCGCGGTCGATGTCCACGGCGATCCCGGCGTCGCGGGCGAGCGTCGCCACGATGTCGCGGGTGGGGCGGCCGGCGAAGGCGTAGAAACGCTCCTCGTCGAAGGCGAGCCCGTGCTCGCCGGTGACCACGAGCCACGCCCGGTAATGGGCCGGCATCGTGTCGGCGAGCGTGCCGTCGCAGTCGAAGAGGAGGGCGTCGAAGGCCTGGAGGTGCCAGGGCATGGCTACTCAGCGACCGCGCCGTCGCGACTGCGTCCCGCGGCCGAACCAACCGTGACGGCTGCCATAAAACGCGACCAGATCATCGGCATGATGGAACCAGGACAACGCCGAATCCGGCACTGCCACCCGTCGTGCCCACCGACGTCAGACGCCGGGAGTCCTTGCCTTCGTGGTCGTGGTCGTCGACTGGCTGCTCGAGGCCCCATATGCCGCGAAGGCAGCCAACAGCGATACGTTGGCGTTGGCCTGCCCATCATTGTCGAAAATGTCCACCGCGATGCTCTGCGGGCCATTCGTCGTCGCCCCGGTGACAGAATTGATCCTGATCGTGAAGTTCTCGGTCGACTCGACCAGCCGGTCATCGACGATTGGCACGGAAATGCTGGCGAAGGACTGGCCCGCGGGGATCGTCACCTGCCCGAGCGTGCCGAGGAAATCCGACCCCGACACCGCCGTTCCATTCACGAGTTGGTAGACCACCCTCACCGGCGTCGTGAGCGTGACACCGGGGTTGAGGTTGACCGTGAAGTTCGCCGTGCCATCCCCCTCGCCCACCTGGACGGGCCCGACGAGGGTCACCGGCTCAAGGGCCGTCGGGGGATTCGGCACGGCAGGTACGACCGTGTCCGAGTCCGTGATCGTGACCACGCAGGTCTGGCCGAGTTTCATCACGCCCGGCGTCACCGACGTGATCTCCACGAGGAAGGTCTCGTCCGACTCCTTCCAGACATCGTTGACGATGCGCACCGGGATGCGGCCGGCCGTCTGGCCCGCCGGGATCGTGATCGTCCCCGTTTGCGGGATGAAGTCCGCCTGGGGCTTCGCCGCGTTCGGCCCGGTGGCGGGGATCACGCGGTACGAGACGACCGCCGGCCGCAGCGCCGGCGCGCCGCCGCCGCCGTCGAGGGTCACGTCCAGCCACTGCGTCGAGTACACGGCCGGCGGATCGCCCTCCGCCACGGTGGCGGCGTAGTTCCCCGGCGTGCCGTACTTGGCAGCGAAGGTCACCGCGGGCTTGAGGGGCGTCGGGTCGTCGTTCAGGATCGTCCCGATGATCGACGTGGGGTTCAGCCATGCGTCCCCGCCCGTGACGCCTGTGAAGTTCACGCGGAACGTCTCGTCGGCCTCCACGACCGCGTCCCCGATGACGTTGATCGTAAACGTCGCCGTCGACTGGCCAGCCGGGATCGTGAAGGTGCCGCCAACAACGGGCACGTAATCGGTGCCGCCCTGGGCGGTTATGTCCTCGGTGGAATAAACCACCGTGATGTCGACGTTGGAGGTCGCCGCGATCCACCGCATCGTGGCGACGTCGTACTGCGTCATCGAGGCGGTGAACGTGAACGGCG
>JBJTPA010000258.1:0-4840 GCA_046074885.1 Planctomycetaceae bacterium | reverse complement strand
CTCGGGGCCATTCCCGTCACCGACTACGCCCATCTCGAGGCGCGCCTGACCGAGGTGCGTCAGATGCTCTCGGGACTGCGGCGGCGCGTCCAAGCTCGCGTCCGAGACAAAGGAAAAAGGGGAGGCCGAACGGCCTCCCCTCTGACCCCTCTCACCTGACCCCTTGGCTCAGCCGAGGAACCACGGCGCCAGCACCAAGCTCACCACACTCATCAACTTGATGAGGATGTTCATCGCCGGGCCGCTGGTGTCCTTGAACGGGTCGCCCACGGTGTCGCCGACGACCGCGGCCTTGTGGGCCTCGGTCCCCTTGCCGCCGTGCACGCCACCCTCGATGTGCTTCTTGGCATTGTCCCACGCGCCGCCGGAGTTGGCCATGAACACGGCCACGCAGAAGCCGGTCGTGAGGCCGCCCACGAGCAGGCCGAGCACGCCCGAGACGCCGAGGAGCAGGCCCGCCGCGATCGGCACCACGAGGGCCAGGAGCGACGGCAGCACCATCTCCTTCTGGGCCGCCTTCGTGCTGATCGCGACCGGGGCCGCGTAGTCGGGGGTGTCGGTGCCCTGCATGATGCCCGGCTTCTCGCGGAACTGCCGGCGGACCTCCTCCACCATGCCCTTCGCGGCCCGGCCCACGGCCTTCATCGTCAGCGCGCAGAACACGAACACGCTCATCGCCCCCACGAACATGCCGACGAGCACCTTCGGGTTCATGAGCGTGACGTCGTAGAATCGCATGTAGTCCTGCATCGTGGCCTGCTTGACGTCCACGATCCGGTTGTCGTTGACGAGGGCGGCGACGACGGCGGCGGCCGGGGCCGATTCCGCCACGGCGTTGCGGGCGGCGGCATGGCCGAGGCCCTTCGCGACTGGCTCGGCGACCACCGTGCCGTCCTTGCCCTTGCGGCCGTCGATCACGGCGGGCTCGAGCACCATGAACGTGCGGTTGGCCGCCTTGTTCTCGCCGGCGACGAGCACGAGCCGGTCGGCGAGCTTCACCCAGTCGCCGGCGGCGAGCTTGCGGCCGCCCGACGCGAGCTCCTGCCCACTGTCGCGGGCGACGACGGCGGAGGTGCCCCAGCGATCGAAGCCGATCCGCACCTCCTCCACGTAGGCCGCGAGCAGGGCCAGCGCCGTGAGCGCCGCGGAGCCGATCGCGAAGCCCTTGCCGGTGGCCGCGGTCGTGTTGCCCAGCGCGTCGAGCGCGTCGGTCCGCTCGCGGACCATCTCGGGCAGGCCCGACATCTGCGCGTTGCCGCCGGCGTTGTCGGCGATCGGCCCGTAGGCGTCGGTGGCCAGCGTGATGCCGAGCGTGGAGAGCATGCCGACGGCGGCGATGCCGACGCCGTAGAGGCCCAGCGCGAAGGCGCCCGGGTCGGCGAAGTTGAAGCCATTGGCGAAGCCGAACGACAGCAGCGTGGCGACGCCCGTGATCAGCACCGGGGCCCAGGTCGAGAGCATGCCCTCGGCGACGCCGCCGATGATGATCGTGGCCGGGCCGGTGAGGGCCTGGTCGGCGAGCTCCTGGGTCGGCTTGTACTCGTTGCTCGTCGCGTACTCGGTCCACTTGCCGATGAGCCAGCCGGCGACGAGGCCGATGATCACGGAGACCGCGACGCCCATGTGGGTGAAGCCGCCCATGAGCAGGAACGTGATCCCGAACGTGGCGGCGACGATGGCGACGGTCGAGAAGTTGATGCCCTTGGCGAGGGCCGCGAGCAGGGCCTTCTGCGAGGAGTCCTCCTGGGTGCGGACCTGGTAGATGCCCCACACGGAGAGCAGCGTGCCCACCGAGGCGATGGCCATCGGAAGGAACATGGCCGCCAGCTGCATCCGGTGGTCGCCGGCGAAGGCCGCCACGCCGAGGGCGGCGGTGGCGAGGATCGAGCCGCAGTAACTCTCGTAGAGGTCGGCCCCCATGCCGGCCACGTCGCCCACGTTGTCGCCCACGTTGTCGGCGATCGTGGCGGGGTTGCGTGCGTCGTCCTCGGGGATGCTGTGCTCGACCTTGCCCACGAGGTCGGCGCCGACGTCGGCCGCCTTCGTGAAGATGCCGCCGCCGACGCGGGCGAAGAGGGCCTGGGTGCTCGCGCCCATGCCGAAGCAGAGCATCGTGACCGTGATCTCCTCGAGCGAGAGCGGCGGGAAGCCGAGCATGGGCACGACCCAGTAGAGGATCGCGAACCAGAGCATGATGTCGAGCAGGCCGAGCCCCACGACCGTCAGGCCCATCACGGCGCCCGAGCGGAAGGCGATCTGCAGCCCCTCGTTGAGCGACCGCTCGGCTCCGGCCGCGGTGCGGTTGCTGGCGAGCGTGGCCGTCTGCATGCCGAACCAGCCGGCGAGACCGGAGAAGATGCCGCCCGAGAGGAACGCGAACGGCACCCAGAGGCTCTGCACCCCCAGCCCCACGGCCATCCACAGGAGCAGGGCGCAGATGGCGACGAACGCCATGGCGACGACCTTGTACTGCTGCTTGAGGTAGGCGTCGGCGCCCGTGCGCACGAAGCCGGCGATCTCGATCATCCGCGGCGTGCCCGCAGGCTGGTCCTTCATCCACTGGAAGAACTGCCGCGCCTGCAGGAGGGCCAGGGTCGCGCCGCCGACGCCGACCAGCCACCAGATGAAGTACCAGAGCGTGCCGAAGACGCCGTCGCTCGCGCCCGCCGCGGCCGGGGCGTCGGCCCAGGCCGGCACGCAGATCGAGGCGAGGAGCACGGCCGCGACGGCGGCGCGGGACAGGCGGGCGATGTTCACGAGAGGGGCCTCCGGGAAGTCGGACGGTGTGCGGTGGTAGATGGCGGGGCGAAAAACCCCGTCACGCGGGCGAAATTGAACCCTCGCGGCAGAGACGTGTCAAACGCCCGCCGCTGGGGCCGCACGGCTCACGCCGTCGGCTCGTCGGGGCCGACCGGGGCGTCGGCCTCCTCGTGCTCGCTCGGCGGCACGGGCACGACGGCGGCGAGCGCGTCGCCGTCGTCCACCCGCATGATCCGCACGCCCTGCGTGTTGCGGCCCATGGGGCGGATCTCGCGGACGTTCACCCGCTGGATCTTGCCCCGCGAGGTCATCATCAGCACCTGGTCGTCGTCGCGGACCGACACGATCGACACGACCGACCCGTTGCGGGCGGTGGCCTTGATGTCGCGGAGCCCCTTGCCACCGCGGTGCTGCGTGCGGTACCGCATCCCGCTCGGGCCGCCGTCGCCCTCGGCGTCGTCGCCGGCGGGCTCCGGGGCATCGGCCTCGACGGGCTCGCCCGTCGCCTCGCCCCCCTCGTCGCCCGGTGCCGGGCCCGACACGGGCGTGCCGGCGCCGAACGGCGTCCGCTTGCCGTAGCCGTTCTCGCAGACGGTGAGCAGCGTCGCGTCGGGCTCGGCCACGACCATCCCCACGAGCCGGTCGCCGGAGCCGAGCTTGATGCCGCGGACGCCGCTCGTGTCGCGGCCCATCGGCCGGGCATCGCTCTCGGGGAACCGGATCGCCATGCCCTTCGCGGTGGCGAGGATCAACTCGTCGCCCGGCTTCGTGATCACCGCATCGACGAGCTCGTCGCCCTCGCGGAGCTTGACCGCGATGAGGCCCTTCGTGCGGCGGCGGCGGTACTGCTCGAGCGCCGTCTTCTTCACCATGCCGCTCCGCGTGGCGAGCATGAGGAACTGGTTGGGGTCCTCGAAGCCGGAGACGCTGCGGCAGTCGGCCACCTTCTCGCCCGGCTCGAACTCGAGCAGGTTGACGAGCGCCCGGCCCTTCGCGTCGCGCGCGAGCTCGGGCAGCTCGAACACCCGCATGGAGAACACCTTGCCGAGCGTCGTGAACACGAGCAGCCAGTCGTGGGTGCTGGCCACGAAGAGGTGCTCGATCGGATCCTCCTCGTCGGTCCGCGCCCCGAGCAGGCCCTTGCCGCCGCGCCGCTGGGCCCGGTAGACGTCCGCGGGCGTCCGCTTCACGTAGCCGGCCCGCGTGATCGTGACCACCATCGTGGCCTCGGTGATCAACTCGGCCATGTCGCGGATGTCGGCCGCCTCGCCGCTGATCTCCGTCCGCCGCTCGTCGGCGTGTTTTCCTTCGACTTCGAGAAGTTCCGCGCGGATCAGGGCCTTGATGTTCGCCTCGCTGGACAGGATCCGGCGGAACTCGCCGATCTTGGCGAGCAGCTCGCGATGCTCGCCACCGAGCTTCTCCTGCTCGAGGTTCACGAGCTGGCCGAGCGTGAGCCTGAGGATCGCGTCGGCCTGCACGGGCGAGAGGCCGTAGGCGTCGGCGACGCCCCGCTCCTCCTGGAGCACCGCGAACCCGTCGGCCCCGAGCGCCCGCTCGAGGAGCGCGGCCGGAGCCTGGAGCTGACAGAGACGCTCCTTGGCCTCGGCCTGCGACTTCGACGAGCGGATGATCCTGATCACCTCGTCGATGTTCGCGAGGGCCACGAGCAGGCCTTCGAGCGTGTGCTTGCGGCTGCGGGCCTTCTGAAGGAGGTGCTGCGTGCGGCGGCGGATGACCGCGGTGCGGTGCCGGAGGAACTCCTCCAGCATGCTCTTGAACGACAGGATCCGCGGCTTGCCATCGACGAGCGCGAGGAAGATGAGCGAGAACGACGTCTGCAGCGGCGAGAACTGGTAGAGCTGGTTGAGGACGACGTCGGGGTCGGCGTCGCGCTTGAGCTCCAGGATCAGCCGTACCGGCTCCTTGAGGTCGCTCTCGTTGCGGATCGCGGAGATCCCCTTGAGTCGATCCTCGTTGACGAGTTCGGCGATCTTCTCCTCGATCGCGTCGCGGGTCTGCTGGTAGGGGATCTCGGTGACGACGATGCGGTTGCGGTTCTTGCCGAACTCTTCGACGT
>JBJTPA010000257.1:0-3244 GCA_046074885.1 Planctomycetaceae bacterium | reverse complement strand
GAGGGCCGACTTGTCCTTGCCGCTGGCCGTGATCAGAAGTTCGAGCGGGTCGCGGCCGGTCACGACGCTGTAGTTGCTGCTCGTGCCCAGCGACCACGACCGGGCATGGAACTCCCGGCCGACGGCCCGCAGTTGGTCGATGGCGTCGGTCGCGGCGGAAGGGGCGAGCGTGGTCATGATTTCCGAGACTGTATTCCAGCCTGCCGGGCCATGGCAACGTGTGCCCCAGGTGCAAGGCACCTGGGCTCCGTAGCCCGGTCGCCTCGCGACCGGGGAGCACGTAGCCCGGTCGCCTCGCGACCGGGGAGCACGTAGCCCGGTCGCCTCGCGACCGGGGAGCAAAGAGGCTCCAGTTGCAAGCAACTGGGCTACGGCAAGCAACTGGGCTACGGCAAGCAACTGGGCTACGGCAAGCAACTGGGCTACGGCAAGCAACTGGGCTACGGTGCGGCAGCCGGGTTCCGTAGCCCGGTCGCTCGCGACCGGGAAGCACGTAGCCCGGTCGCTCGCGACCGGGAAGCACGTGGGCATCACCTCGCCGGCCCCCGGACGTGGAGCGTGTACTCATCCGGGCCCAGGCCCGCCCGCCCTGGATTCGCCTCGATGTACCCCCGAATGCGGTGCATGCTTTCGGGAGTGCGCACGAGATGATCCCAGCTTTCCGCCTGCCAGAATGCGCCGCGTCGTCCGAGCAGCGCATTGATGCCCCTGGCCGAGAGGTGCTTCCACTCGCGGCACTCCCGTCGGAGCGACCCGATGCCGCCCAGGCCGACGAGCACGTGGACGTGATTGGGCATCACGACGAAGGCCTCCACGTCGTAGCGGATGCCGTCCAGCCGCCGGATGACGGCGGCGACCACCGACCGCAGGGGCGACATCCGGAGCAGGCACGGGCCATGCCCGGCGTCGAGTTGCCGTTGCCAGAACTCCGAACAACGGCTGGCCAACTCCCGACGGTCCGCCGCCGACAGCGATCCGACCGCCGTCGTACTGACACCGGCCGTGGCGTCGATGCCGCGAGACCAGAGCCAGCGGTCGCGTTCGTCGGCCCAGGCGTCGCGCGCCGCGCGTGGCAACGAATCGGCGGTGCGGAAGGTGATGAATGCATAGGTTCCGGCCTGCTCCCAGTGGGGCAGCCGGTGGCGGGTTTTGTGGATGTCAGCCGCAGGGTCGAGCGTGCGATGCTCCATCGAGGGGCCTCGGGCGGTTGCGATCGGAAGGGTGTCTGGAAACACAGACGGGCGACGTGGCCGCGAGGGGCAACGGCGGTGGCGAATCGGCTCCGTAGCCCGGTCGCTTGCGACCGGGAAGCAAGGGGGCTCCAGTTGCAAGCAACTGGGCTACGGTGCAAGCAACTGGGCTCCGTAGCCCGGTCGCTCGCGACCGGGATTCGGCGAGGCTACAGGTAGGGGCTGAACAGGCGGGCGACGCCGTCGCGGAGGCGGACCGGCAGGCTGCGGGCGTCCACGTCGGCGAGCGTCCGCGGCCGGGAGCGGGAGATCGTGTCGCGGATCCGGGCGTCGAGGCGGCCGGCCAGGTCGCGGTCGTAGGTCTCCACGTCGAGCTCGAAGTTGAGCCGCATGCTCCGCTCGTCCCAGTTGCCGCTGCCGAACAGGGCCCAGGCGCCGTCCACGACCATGAGCTTCGTGTGCTCGAACGGCGGCGGCGAGAGCCACACGCGGCAGCCGCGGCCCAGCACCTGCCAGAGCATGGCGGTGGAGGCCCAGTTCACGAGCGCGAGGTTGTTCTGCTGCGGGAGCACGACGTCCACCTCCACGCCGCGGAGCGCCGCCACGCCGAGCGCCTGGCAAAGCGCGTCGTCGGGCAGAAAGTAGGGCGTCATGATCCGCACCGACCGCTGCGCCGCCGTGATCGCCCCCACGAGCACGAGCTTGATGCGGCCGACGTCGGGGTCGTCGGGGCCGAAGCGGATGCCGCGGGCGAGCGCCGGGCCGGCCGGCCGGATGTCGGGCTCCCAGGCCGGCCCGCCGAGCGTCTCCTCGGCGGCGAACGCCCAGTCCTCCGCGAACACCTCGAGCAGTTGCGCCACGATCGGCCCGTGGAGGAGGAAGTGCGTGTCGCGGACCGGATTGCGCGGCGCGTGGGCGAGCCAGCAGCCGTCGCGGATGTTGAGGCCGCCGGTGAAGCCCACGGCGCCGTCCACGACCATGATCTTCCGGTGGTTGCGGAGGTTGGCGTAGGGAAAGTAGATCGGCACGGAGGCCGGCAGGAACCGCTCGACCCGGACTCCCTTCGCGGCCAGTCGCCCGGTGATGGGCGGAAACGTGTAGGTGGAGCCGATGCCGTCCACGAGCACGCGGACCTCGACGCCGCGGTGCGCGGCCCGGCCGAGCGCGTCGGCGAAGATCCGCCCCGTGGGGTCGTTGTCGAAGATGTAGGAGGCGATCGCGACCGATCGCTCGGCGTGGTCGATCGCCTCGACCATGCGGGGGTAGGCCTCGTCGCCGCCGGCGAGCGGCTCGATCGCGTTGCCGTCCACGAGCGGCCGGTCGGTGACCTCGCCGACGAGCGCGGCCAGGGCCCGCAGCGGAGAGTCGTCGGGGGCGATCGCCTCCCGGAGCCGGTCGGCACCGGGGACCGCCGGCGCCAGCTCGTGGAGCACCCGCGCCTGGCCGGCGCGGAGCTGCGCGGCCCGCGACCGGATGCGGTTCACGCCGAACACGGCGTAGAGCACCGCGCCCACGACGGGCGAGAACCAGATCAGCCCCACCCAGCCGATCGTGCTTCGCGTGTCCCGCTTGACGAGGATCGCGTGCGCGGAAGCGAGCACGTTGATGACGAAGATCGTGCCGGCGAGCACGTGCGGCCACAGCGTGCTCCACAACCGCCACGCCTCGGAAAGGAAGGACGCCATGCGGGGAAGCGTAATGCACGTTCCGGGCCAGGGCGAGCCGGCGGCGACCGACCGGCGACCGGGTGTGTGAACGCCGGTCGCCCACCTTGTGCCAGGGCACGGTGTCGAAAGGCGAGAGCCGCACGCCGATCACGAGCCCGGGGCACTCGGCATGCACCCGCTCGCCAAGCGTGCGGAGCAGCCGAGTGCGGCCGGCGAAATCGCCACCGAACCGACCGGGCCGGCGGTGGGCGCCGAGGAACTCGTGGACGAGGTGGCCGTGACAGGCCTTGAGGTCCACCATGCCGAAGCCGGCCGCCGCGGCGGTCGGCCTCGAGAACCGCCCCGAGTGCGTGAGCTGCAGCGCGACGACGAGGTCGGCGTCGTCGC
>JBJTPA010000256.1:0-16881 GCA_046074885.1 Planctomycetaceae bacterium | reverse complement strand
CGAGGCGACCGGGCCACGTGGCGCGACTGGAATGCCGCCCGGCATCCACCCGTAGCCCAGTCGCCTCGCGACTGGAATGCCGCCCGGATTCCCGGTCGCGAGGCGACCGGGCCACGTGGCGCGACTGGAATGCCGCCCGGCATCCACCCGTAGCCCAGTCGCCTCGCGACTGGAATGCCGCCCGGATTCCCGGTCGCGAGGCGACCGGGCCACGTGTTGCAACTGGCATGCAGCTCGGCGTGCCGCCCGTTCCGTACAATCCGTTTCCCGCGGAGCCCGTCCCCCATGGCCCAGACCGAGTCGTCGCCGGACGCTCCGCGGCCGGGGTCGTGGCACTGGATGCCGCGCGCGGGCCTGCAGGCGCTCATCGACGCGCTCGCCGCCACGGGCCACCGGGTCGTCGGGCCGCAGGTGGCCGACGGCGCCGTCGTGATCCGCGACCTCGCCGATGCGTCGCGGCTGCCGCACGGCTGGCTCGACGAGCAGGACGGCGGGCTCTACCGGCTGCGGCACGACCCGGCCGCCGGCACGTTCGACCACGTCGTCGGGCCGCACTCGCTGAAGAACTTCTTGTTTCCGCCGCGGGAGACGCTCACGCGGTACGACCGCGTGGACGGCTCGTGGCGGGAGACGCCCGCCACCGACGACGCGCCGCCGCTGGCGGTGATCGGCGTGCGGGCCTGCGACCTCGCGGCCCTCGCCGTGCAGGACCGGGTCTTCATCCGCGACGACTTTCTCGACGAGGCCTATGCACGCCGTCGCGGGCGGCTCTTCGTCGTCGCGGTCAACTGCCGCCGGGCCGCGGCCACCTGCTTCTGCCACTCGACGGGCACTGGGCCCGCCGTGACCGGCGGATTCGACCTCGCCCTCACCGAGGTGGGCGACCGCCTGGCGGTCGAGATCGGCTCGGAACGGGGCGCGACGACGATGATCGACGTCGCGGCCCGCGCCTCGCTCCTCCCCTGCTCCGCGGCCGACGTCGCCGCCGCCCGGGCCGTGCCCCGCGACCTCGCCGCGCGGATGCACGCCCGGCAGGCCGGGGCCGAATCCCCCCGGCCGCGGTCGCTCGACACCGAGGGCATCCGCGACCTCCTGTTCGCGAACCTCGCGCATCCCCGCTGGCAGGCCGTCGCCGACCGGTGCCTCTCCTGCACGAACTGCACGCTCGTCTGCCCGACCTGCTTCTGCCACTCGGTGGACGATGTCGCCGACCTCTCGGGCGACCACGCCGCCCGCGAACGCCGCTGGGCCTCGTGCTTCACCCTCGACCACGGGCGGATGCACGACGGCAACGCCCGACCCACGACGGCCTCGCAGTACCGGCAGTGGCTCGTCCACAAGTTCGCCGGCTGGATCGACCAGTTCGGCACCTCGGGCTGCACCGGCTGCGGCCGCTGCATCACGTGGTGCCCCGTGGGGATCGACGTCACGGAGGAGATCGCCGCGATCCGCGCGGCCGATGCGCGGGAGGCTGCGCCATGACCGCCGCCAACCCGCGTTCCGCGACGGCCCGCTCCGTCTGGGCGGGCCACGCCATGCGGATCGCGTCGGTCCGCGACGAGGCGTCTCGGGTGCGCACCTGGTCGCTCGCCTTCCGCGACGGCCCGGTGCCCTTCGCCTTCGCGGCCGGGCAGTTCAACATGCTCCACCTTCCCGGCATCGGCGAGGCGGCGATCTCGATCGCCTCGGCGCCGGGCGCGACGACGACCGTCGAGCACACCGTCCGTGCGGTGGGCGACGTCACGCAGGCCCTGGCCCGGCTCGGCCCAGGCGACGAGATCTTCATCCGCGGCCCGTTCGGGCGGCCGTGGCCCCTCGACGCGCTCCGCGGCCGCGACCTCGTGATCGTCGGCGGCGGCGTGGGCCTCGCGTCGCTGCGGTCGGCGATCCTCCACGTCGCCGCGCGGCGGGCCGACTTCGGCCGCGTGTCGGTGCTCCACGGCGCGAAGACGCCGGCGGACCTTTTGTATGGCTCCGACAACGCCGCCTGGCGGGCCGCGCGGATCGATGTCCACTCGGTCGTGAACACGCCCGACGCCTCGTGGACCGGCGCCGTCGGCCTCGTCACCGACCTGTTCGCCGCGGTGGACGTGGTGGCGGGCGAGACGACGGTGCTCTGCTGCGGGCCGGAGGCGATGATGCGGTCCGTGGCGGATCGCGTGCGGCGGATCGGCGTGGCCGACGCCGACATCCTCGTGGCGATGGAGCGGAACATGGCGTGCGCCGCGGGCATCTGCGGCCTGTGCCAGTTCGGGCCGGCCTTCGTGTGCAAGGACGGCCCGGTGTTTTCCTGGGCGTCGCTCGCCCCCTTCCTCGCGGTGGAGCACCTGTGAGCGTCCCGTTCGAGCCCCCCACGCGAGTGCCGCAGGAAAAACCCCGGCTGGGGGTGTTCAAGTTCGCGTCGTGCGACGGGTGCCAGTTGCAGCTGCTCGACGCGCAGGGGCTCCTGCTCGCGATCGCCGACCGGGTGGAGATCGACCACTTCCTCGAGGCGCGGTCGCGGGTGGCCGACGGTCCGTGGGACGTGGGCCTCGTCGAGGGCTCGATCTCCACGCCCGACGACGCGGCCCGCATCCGTGAGGTGCGCGCGAGGTGCCGCTTCCTCGTCACGATCGGGGCATGTGCCACGGCCGGCGGCATCCAGGCCCTGCGGAACTGGGCCGACGTGGACGACTTTCTCGCGTCGGTCTACGCGTCGCCCGAATACGTGCGCACGCTCGCCACGAGCACGCCGATCTCCGACCACGTGCCCGTGGATTTCGAGCTCCGCGGCTGCCCGATCGACACGGGGCAGCTCGTGGAGTTGATCACGGCGCTCGTCGTCGGCCGGAAGCCCCGCGTGCCGACCTATTCCGTGTGCGTCGAGTGCAAGGCGGCGGGCACGGTATGCGTGGCGGTCGCGCAGGGCGTGGCCTGCCTCGGCCCGGTCACGCAGGCCGGCTGCGGCGCGATCTGCCCGGCCCACGACCGCGAGTGCTTCGGCTGCTTCGGGCCGGCCGAGCGGCCGAACCTCGTGAGCCTCACGGGCTTCTATGAGCGCCGCGGCGCGCCCCCGGACCACCTTGCGCGGCTCACCCGGAACTTCAACGCCTGGGCGCCCGGGTTCCGCGCGGCCTCCGACGCGCTCGAGGGCCGCGGGACATGACGGAGGTCCGCCGGATCGACGTCAAGGCGCTCACCCGCGTCGAGGGCGAGGGGGCGCTGCGGGTGCGGGTCCGCGGCGACGAGATCGAGATCGCGGCCCTCGACATCTACGAGCCGCCGCGGTTCTTCGAGAAGCTCGTCGTCGGCCGCGAGATCCGCGAGGTGCCCGACATCGTGGCCCGCATCTGCGGCATCTGCCCCGTGTCGTACCAGATGGCCGCCTGCCACGCGCTCGAGCGGGCCCTCGGCGTCGCGGTCACGCCGGAGATCCGCGCGCTGCGCCGGCTTCTCCAGTGCGGCGAGTGGATCCAGAGCCATTCGCTCCACGTCCACCTGCTCCACGCCCCCGACTTCCTCGGCTTCGAGAGCGGGTTCACGATGGCCGCGGCCCACCCGCGGCTCGTCGAGGACGGCCTGCGGCTCAAGGCCGTCGGCTCGCGGATCATGGAGGTGGTCGGTGGCCGCGCGGTGCACCCGGTGAACGTGGCCGTCGGCGGCTTCCACCGCGCGCCGGACGCGGCCGCGATCCGCGGGCTCGTGCCCGACCTCGAGTGGGCCCTCGGCCGGTCGCTCGCGCTCGTGGCCGAGACCGCGGCCTTCGACTTCCCGGACCTCGCCCGGCCGGCCGAGTGCGTCGCGCTCGCGCACCCCGACGAATACCCGATGAACGAGGGGCGGATCGCGTCGTCGGCCGGCCTCGACATCGACGCCACCGACTTCGAGACGCACTTCGTCGAGCGGCAGGTGCCGCACTCGACGGCGCTCCACTGCCACCTCCAGCCGGGCGACCGCACGTACCTCGTGGGGCCGGTGGCCCGCATCAACCTGCACCGCGACCGGCTCCCCGACGTGGCCCGCAGGGCGGCCGACGCCGTCGGCCTCGAGCAGCCGGTCGTGAACCAGCACCGCAGCATCGTCGTCCGCTGCATCGAGATCGCGGCGGCCTGCGCCGAGGCACTCGCGATCGCGCGGGCGGCGACGGCCGACGCGTCGCCGTGCCGCGTCTCGTGGACGCCCCGCGAGGCGACCGGCTGCCACGCCGTCGAGGCCCCGCGGGGCCTGCTCTGGCACCGATTTCGCATCGGCGGGGAGGGCCTCGTGACGGCGGCGTCGATCGTGCCGCCGACGTCGCAGAACCAGGCGCGGATCGAGGACGACCTCCGGGCCATCCTGCCCGCGGCCCTCGACCTCGGCGACGCGGCCGCCACGGCCGCCTGCGAGAAGGTCATCCGCAGCCACGATCCGTGCATCAGCTGTGCGACGCACTTCCTGCGGCTGGACGTGGACCGCGGCCGCGGGTGATCGTCAGGGCGTCGCGGCGGCGTCGGCCGCCGCCAGGCAGCCGCCGCGCAGGATCGCGGTGGCGCGGATCGCGCCCATGGCGGCCGGGCTCCCGCTCACCGCTTCAGGGCGTCGCGGATCTCGCGGAGCAGGACGACGTCCTCCGGCGGCGCTGCCGGGGCCTCGTCCTTCTTCTCCTCGAACCGGGCCTTCGCGGTGTTCATGAGCTTGATCACCAGGAACAGCGCCACGGCGACGAGCAGGAAGTCCACGACCGACTGGATGAACGGCCCGTAGTTGATGATCGGGTAGTCCTGGAAGACGAGCACCTCCTTGCCGTCCTCGAGCACCTTCGTGCCGTCGGCGTTGAGCTTCGGCGCGGTGGTGCGGATGCGGTAGGCGAGGTCGCTGAAGTTCACGCCGTACCGGCTCGTGAGCAGGTTGAGCGGGGGCATGATGATGTTGGAGACGAGCGAGCTGATGATCTTGCCGAAGGCGGCGCCGATGACCACGCCCACGGCGAGGTCGATGACGTTGCCCTTCATGGCGAATTCGCGGAATTCCTTGAGCAGGCCCATGTTCGGGGAAGCCTCCGGGTGCATTCGGTCGCCGGGCCGGTCGTTCAGGCGGCGGGACGAGATTGTACGGTCCCGACCGCATCCGCCAAACCATTCCCGTGGCGGGGACGGGCGATCAGCGATCGACCTGCCGGTAGCAGCCCCGGCTCATCTCCGCGAGCGTCCGCAGGAACGCCGCGAGCGGCGCGTCGGGCATGAGCCCGATGGTGTAGACGGAGACGCACCGGGCCTCGTTCGCGAGCCCCACGGCGCGGACGATGTCGGCCGGGGCGACCAGCCGGCCGGCCGTCGGCTCGCCGTCGGAGAGCAGGAAGACCGCCTCGGCATCGTAGGTGAAGGCGGCCTCGATCGCGTCGCACGTGGCGGTGCGGCCCGCGGCGACGAGCGAGCCCACGAAGCTCGCGGCCGCCTCCTTGGCCGCCGGTTTCGCCGGCACGAGACGGTCCTGCCAGGCCTGCAGCCGGTCGTTGAACGCGATGACGGTGAAGCGCGTCGTCGCGTCGAGACCCTCGATCGCCTCGACCAGCTCCCGCTGCGCGGCGGCCAGCCGCTCCCCCTGCATGCTGCTCGACACGTCGATGACGAACACGAGGCTCTGCGCGGAGAGGGGGATGCCGTAGTAGGAGCCGCCGGCCGCGACCGCATCGTGGCCCGGCAGCACGAGCCGCTCGGGAAACCGGAATGTGTCCTTCGCCTCCCGCCACCAGCTCTCCCAGTCCGCGGCGTCGAGGCCCGGCTCCCGGCCGCTGACGGCGGCGAGGTACCGCACGACGTCGAGCCGCACCTCGCCCCGCACCCTGCCCACGAGGCCGACGAGCACCTCCACGGCCGCGGCGTCCCGGATCGACGCGAGTGCGGTGACGACGGCACGCCGGATCGCGAAGCAGGAGCCGAGGCACTCCAGGTCCGACAGCCGGCGGAGCGTCGCGACGCCCGCGCCCCCCTGCCCCGCCGCCGCCGCCGCGATCCCCATCACGGCCGGCACGCTGCGGACGGTCGCGGCCACCCCGCGGTCGATCGCCCGGCCCACCGCGCCGGCGACGTCGTCGTCGTCGGACGGCAGCAGCGCCAGCGCGAGGCCGCTCACGGCATCGGCGTTGCCCCGCTGCCATTCCTGCTCGAACGTGCGGACGAGGGCGGCGCCGACTTCCGCGTCGCCTGCCATGCCCCGCAGCGCGGCGACCGCCGCCGACCGCACCGCGGGATCGACGCCCCGGCCCCGCAGTCCGACCCGCACGATCTCCTTCGCCGCGTCCGCCGTGTGCCGCTCGGCCAAGGCGGCGACGGCGGCGAGCTGCCTGCGGTTCCGCGCCGTCTCGGCGGCCGGCGCCCGCGTTGCGACGAGGGCGGACACGAGGGCGAGGCAGATCGTCGTCGCACGCCCGCACGACGGTCGCGTCACGACGGTCATCGCACCACTCCCGGCCGCGGGCCGCGGGGGCTCCGCGGTCCCGTCAGCATATCCTCGGGAGTTGCTCGCCGAGCGGCATGGGCACCACGCGGCGGCCGCCGATCCGCGTCCGCATCACGACCAGCCTCGGATGGTCGGCCGTCACTCGACCGAGCAGGACGGCGTCGCGGCCCTCGGGGCGGCCCCGCATCGCTGCCAGCACCGCATCGGCCGCCGCGGACGGCACGATCGCGAGCAACTTCCCCTCGTTGGCCACCTGGAGCGGATCGAGGCCGAGGAATTCACATGCCGCCGCCACGGCCGGCCGCACCGGCACCGCGGCCTCGTCGATCTCGATGCCGAGGCCCGCGGCCTGCGCGAGCTCGTTGAGACTCGTGGCGGCCCCTCCCCGCGTCGGGTCGCGGAGCACGCGGATCGCCGGGCAGGCCGCGAGCGTGTCGGCCACGAGGCCGTGCAGCGGCGCCGTGTCGCTCACGATCTCGGCCTCGAACTCGAGGCCCTCGCGGACGCTCATGATCGCCATCCCGTGGTCGCCGAGCGTGCCGCTGGCGATCACGGCGTCGCCGGGGCGGATCGCCGCGGGCGAGAGGGCCACCCCCGGCGGAACGACGCCGATGCCCGCCGTGTTGACGTAGCAGCCGTCGCCCCTGCCCCGCTCCACCACCTTCGTGTCGCCCGTGACGATCGCCACGCCCGCCCGGCGGGCCGCGCAGCCCATCGCATCCGCGATCGCCGCCAACTCGCCCACAAAAAACCCCTCCTCGACGATGAAACCGGCCGAGAGGAAGAGCGGCCGCGCGCCGCTCATGGCGAGGTCGTTGACGGTGCCGTTGACCGCGAGGTCGCCGATCGATCCGCCGGGAAAGACGAGCGGCCGGACGACGGAGGAGTCGGTGGAGAACGCGAGCCGGCCGCCGCCGGCGAGCGCACCGGCCACGTCGAGCACGCAGGAATCGCCGAGCCGGTCGAGGACGGGATTGGAAAACGCCCGCAGGAAGACGTGCCCGACGAGTTCGGCCGACAGCGCCCCGCCGCCGCCGTGGCCGATCACCACCCGCGGGTGGTCGCGGAGCGGCGTCGGGCAGGCGAAACCGGACACGTCGGCTGAGGGTTGCTCACTCATGTGCTCGAGCGCTCATGAGGTCGCGCGGGCCTCGCCCGCCCCGCATTGTAGTAGGCCGCGCAGGCCCCCTCGCTCGACACCATCGTGGCGCCCAGCGGCGTCCGCGGCGTGCACTCCCTTCCGAAGGCCGGACACTGGTGGGGCTTGAGCGCTCCCTTGAGCACCTCGCCGCTCCGGCACAGCGGCGACTCGACCGCCGTGATGTCCTCCACCGCGAACCGGCGTTCGGCGTCGAAGTCGCGGTAGGCGGCCGCGAGCCGCCAGCCGCTCGCGGGGATCACGCCGATGCCCCGCCACGCCCTGTCCACCGGCTCGAACACCTCCGCGATTCCCGCCTGCGCCGCCTCGTTGCCCCGCTCGCTGACGACCCGCGGGTAGGCGTTCTCCACCTCGTGGCGGCCGGCCTCGAGCTGCGCGACCGCGCGGCGGATGCCCTCGAGCAGGTCGAGCGGCTCGAACCCGGTGACGACGATCGGCACGCGGAACCGCTCCGCGACCGGCGGATACTGCCATGTGCCCATCACGCTGCACACGTGCCCCGCGGCGAGGAACGCCTGCACGCGGTTGCCGGGGCTCCGCATGATCGCATGCAGGGCGGGCGGCACGAGCACGTGGGCCACGAGCATGGAGAAGTTTTCCAGGCCGCGGGCCTTGGCCAGCGCGACCGCCATCGCGTTGGCCGGCGCCGTGGTCTCGAACCCGATGGCCAGGAACACGACCTCGCGGCCCGGGTTGGCCTCCGCGAGCCGCAGGGCGTCGAGCGGGGAATAGACCACGCGGACGTCGGCCCCCGCGGCCCTCGCCCGGAAGAGGTCGTCGCGGGAGCCCGGCACGCGGAGCATGTCGCCGAACGAGCAGAGGATCACCTCCGGCCGCCGGGCGATCGCGAGCGCCCGGTCGATGGTCTCCAGCGGCGTCACGCACACGGGACACCCGGGTCCATGAATCAGCTCCACTTCGGCAGGCAGAAGCTCGTCGATGCCGTTGCGGATGATGGAATGGGTCTGCCCGCCGCAGACCTCCATGATGGCCCACGGCCGCGTCACGATCCGGCCGATCTCGGCCGCCAGCCGGGCCGCCGTCTCCGCGTCGCGATACTCCGCGAGGTGCTTCATCGCGCCGCCCCGGCCGCATCGTCGCCGCGGAGCTCGGCGAGGCCCTCCTCGAGGAGGCCGAGCTCGGCGAAGGTGCGGAGCGTCTCGCGGGCCGAGGCCTCGTCGATCTTCGAGATCGCGAAGCCGACGTGCACGATCGCGTAGTCGCCGACGGCGGCGTCGGGCAGGTAGGCGAGGCAGACGTCCTTGACGACGCCGCCGAAGTTCACGCGGCCCATCCGCACGCCATCCTCGTCGCGGATCGACTCGACCCGGCCGGGCACCGCGAGGCACATCGCTCACGCCTCCCCGGGATCGGCCGCCGCGGCCCGCACCGCGAACCGCGAGCGGAGCAGTTCTGCGGGCCCGTCGATCGCGCGCTCGACGGCCGGCGACAGCGGCTCGCCCGGCTCGAACGACGCGGCCTCCACGAGGCAGGCCGTGATCCGCCGCGGAATGTCGTCGCCAAAGAGCCCGCCGGCCAGCGCCAGCGCGTGGTCCCAGCGGACAGAGTGGACGTCGATGCCTGCCCGCGGCGTGCGGGCGACCGCCGTGGCCGGCGCCTCGTGCACCGTGCCCGGCTCCGCGCCGGAGCGGCAGGCGTCCACGAGGACGACCTCGCCGGCGCCGCGCATCTGCAGGACGGCGTCGATCCCGCCCGTGCCGGCGTCGATGCAGCGCACGCCCGCGGGCAGGCCTCGCTCCCGCAGCCGGCGCACGAGCTCCGGCCCGGCGGCATCGTCGCCCCGCAGGAGGTTTCCGCAGCCGATCACGAGCACGTCCATCGCCGTCGCCCTCGCCGTGGCGCGACCCGCGGCCGGGGTGCCCACGCCGACCCATCCTACCCGTGCGTCCCGGTAGGATTGCCGGCGGCGGCCGCGGAACCCCGCGTCGCCGGCCCGACACGGGATCCCCTCATGCACGAACTCTCGATCGCGGCGCGGGTCGTGGAGCAGGCGGCCGAGCGTTGCCGGGCCGAGGGCGGCCACCGGGTCGCCGCCGTGACGCTTCGCATCGGTCGGCTCGCGTGCGTCGGCACCGACGCGCTGCGGTTCGCGTTCGAGCACCTCCGGGCGGGAACGCCGCTCGACGGGGCGGCGCTGCGGATCGTCGAGGTGCCGGTGCGGATCTGGTGCCGGGCGTGCGCGGCCGAGGCCGAGCTGCCCGGGATCCAGTCGCTGGCCTGCCCCGCCTGCGGCACCCCGGCGGGCGATCTCCGCGCCGGCCGCGAGCTCGACCTCGACTCGATCGAGATCCTCGACGCGGAGCCCGCGACCCCATGAGCGATCCGTCGCCATCGACGCCGGGCGTCCCCGCCGGCCCGCTGCCGCGGATCCTGGAGGTGCGCACGCGGATCCTCAAGGCCAACGACGAGGTCGCCCGCGGGATGCGCCGCGACTTCGAGGCGGCCGGAACGTTCGTCGTGAACCTCGTCTCGAGCCCCGGCTCGGGCAAGACCGCCTTCCTCGAGGAGACGCTCCGCCGCCTGCGGCTCTCCGGCGCCTCCGTGGCCGCGGTCGTCGGGGATCTCGAGACCGACCACGACGCCCGCCGGCTCGCGCGGAGCGGCGTCCCCGTCCGCCAGATCAACACCCACGGCCTCTGCCACCTCGAGGCGAGCGTGGTCCGCGCGCACCTCGACGGCTGGGACCTGGGCGGCCTCCATTACCTGTTCATCGAGAACGTCGGCAACCTCGTCTGCCCGACGAGCTGGGATCTCGGCGAATCGGTCCGTCTCGCGCTCCTCTCCGTGACCGAGGGGGAGGACAAGCCGCTGAAGTACCCCGGCCTCTTCAACACCGCCGACGCGGCCGCGATCACGAAGATCGACCTCGCGGAGCCCTGCGGCTTCGACCGGACGGCCACGCTCGCGAACCTCGACGCGGTGCGTCCCGGCATCCCGGTCTTCGAGACGTCGGCCAGGACCGGCGCCGGCCTCGACGCCTGGCTCGCGTGGCTCGTTGACCGCCGCCACCCGTAGCCCGGTCGCTCGCGACCGGAACTGCCCCGCGCATCCCAGTTGCAAGGCAACTGCGCCGTAGCCCGGTCGCTCGCGACCGGAATTGCGGACGTCACCCCACGAGCATCCGCCGGGCCAGCACGGCCTGGCCGAGCGCGAGGCCGCCGTCGTTGGGCGGCACGCGGTGGTGGAGGAGCGTCTCGCGGCCGGCCGCCCGCAGTGCCGCCACCGTCCGCTCCACGAGCATCGCGTTCTGGAACACGCCGCCGGTGAGCCCCACGGGGCAGCCGCCACCGAGGCGGCCCGCCACCGCCACGATCATCCGCGCCACGGCCTCGTGGAACCGCGCGGCGATCACCGCCGGCGCGACGCCAGCAACCACGTCGGCGACCACCGCCGCGACCACCGGCCGCCAGCCGATCAGGAGCGTCGCGCCCTTCGGCTCGACCACGACCTCGAACGCATACGCATCGTCGCCCGGCCCCGTCGCGTCGGCCACGAGTGCCTCGAGGTTCATCGCCGCCTCCGCCTCGTAGGTGATCGACTGCCTCACGCCGGCGAGCGCCGCCACGGCGTCAAAGAGCCGGCCCATGCTCGTCGTGGCCGTGCAGGCGATGCCGTTGTCGAGCTGGCGGCCGAGGAGCCGACGCTGCGCCGCGTCCGCGAGCCGCACCGCGGCCAGGCGTTCGTCCCACGGCAGGCCTGCCGCGTGCAGGAGCGCGAGCGCCGCCCGCCACGGGTGGCGGATCGCGGCGTCGCCGCCGGGGAGCGGGAAGGCCGCCATCCGGGCTGCGTGCCGGAAACGCCCCCCTTCGACATCAAAAAACTCGCCGCCGTGGATGGTGCCGTCGCGGCCGTAGCCGGTGCCGTCGAAGCAGGCGACGACGAACGGCCCCGCGGCCGCGTCGAGGCCGTGCTCCGCGAGGAGCGACGCGGCATGGGCCTCGTGGTGCTGCACCTGCACGAGCGGGATGCGGCGGGCCGCCGCAAACGACCGCGCCCAGCCGGTCGAGAGGTGGGCCGGATGAAGGTCGGCCACGATCGCGGCCGGCTCCACGCCGCACAGGTGCAGGAGGTGCTCCGCGGTCCGCTCGAGCGACGCGAGCGTCTCGAGGTTCTCCACGTCGCCGACGTGCTGGCCCAGCACCGCGCGGTCGCCGTATGCCAGGCACACGGCCGCCTTGAGCTCGCCACCGACCGCGAGCACCGGCGGCCCGGAGCCGGCGAGCGCCATCGGCAGCGGCGCGTGGCCCCGGGACCGGCGGATGGGCAGCGCGGCGCCCGCCACGCAACGGACCACGGAGTCGTCACAGGCGACGTGGATCCGCCGGTCGTGGAGCAGGAAGGCGTCGGCGATGCCACCCAGCCGCGCGACCGCATCGGCGTCGTCGTGCGCGATCGGCTCCTCGGAGAGGTTGCCCGACGTCATCACCAGCGGCGGCAGGCCGGCGGCGAGCAGGTGGTGCAGCGGGGTGGAGGGAAGCATCACGCCCACGAAGTCGTTGCCGGCCGCGATGCCCGCGGCGAGGACGGCCGCGTCACCTCCCACCGCCCGCCCCCGCAGGAGCACGATCGGCCGTTCGCGACTCTCGAGGAGCTCGCCCTCCTGCCGGCTCACCACCGCGAACCGCCGCGCGGCGGCGACGTCCGTCACCATCACCGCCAGCGGTTTTCCAACGCGCTGCTTTCGCGCGCGGAGCCGGACCACCGCCGCCTCGTCGGTGGCGTCGCACGCGAGATGAAAGCCCCCGACGCCCTTGATCGCGAGGATGCCGCCGCGCCCGAGAAGATCCCGGGCGGCCTCGAGCGCCGCCGCGTCGCGGATCGCGGCCGCGCCGCGCACGAGCACGGCGCCGGGGCCCGGCTCCGTGAACCAGAGTCCCGGCCCGCACCGCGGGCACGCGATCGGCTCCGCGTGGAACCGGCGGTCGGCCGGGTCGGCGTATTCCGCCGCGCAGGCCGCGCACATCGCGAACTCGCGCATCGTCGTCGCCGCGCGGTCGTAGGGCAGCGTCTCGATGATCGTGTAGCGCGGCCCGCAGTCGCTGCACGAGGCGAAGGCATGGCGGTGGCGGCGGCTCGCCGGGTCGAGCACGTCGGCGAGGCAGGCCGCGCAGGTCGCCACGTCGGCCGGTGTCGCCGTGGCCGGCCCCGCGGACGCCCCGCTGCCCAGGATCGCGAACCCGGCCTCCGCGCCGCGGGCGGTCACCTCGCACGCCTCGATCCGCTCCACGCGGGCCAGCGGCGGCGCCTCCGCGGCGAGACCGTCCGCGAACGACTCCACCGCGGCCGGCGGCCCCTCCACCTCGATCACGACCCGGCCCGTCTCGTTGGCGACAAATCCGCCGAGTCCGAGCCGCGTCGCCCGCCGCCAGGCGAACGGCCGGAAGCCCACGCCCTGCACCACGCCCGTCACGACGAGCCGCCTGCGGATCACGTCGCCCACGACCGTACTCCCGCCAGCGACCTCACCACCGCAGCACCAGTTCGCCGTCGTCCGAGGTGACGACGCGGCACCCGAACCGCGCGCTCGACTCCGAAAGCGTACCCGCCAGCCATGCGGCGTCGGCGGCACCGGCCCGCCGGAGCCGGAACCGCTCCATCCGCACGGGAACCATCCGCAGGCCGCGCACCCGCCCGTCGTCGGGCTCGACCGTGACGAAGAACAGGAGGCCGAGGTCGGGCCGGAACGCCTCGTATCCCCGGATGCCCTCGTAGTCGTCCACCAGGTCACCGCACCCGTAGAGGATCAGCCTGCCCCGGTGCACCTCGATTGGTCTCACGTGGTGAGACGAGTGGCCGTGGACGACGTCCGCGCCCCCGTCGATGAGCCGGTGCGCGAACGGCACGAACTCCTCCGCGACGTCGTGCCCCCAGTTGCCGCCCCAGTGGATCGAGGCCACGGCGACGTCGCCCGGCCGCTTCACGGCGGCGATCCGGGCGACCACGTCGGCGGCCGCCGCCGGGGAGAGGTCATCCACGACGTCGATTCCGGGACGGTCCGCCGCGGCCCGCCAGCCGGCCGGAATGCCGCTCGTCGTCGAGCCGATCGCGATCACGATCGCGCGGCCTCCCCCCGGCCGCGCGACGATGGCCGGTCGCCGCGCCGCCGCGAGGTCGCGGCCGGCGCCGGCCGTGCGGATGCCGGCCCGCGCGAGCGAGTCGAGCGTCTCCACGAGGCCGGTCCGCCCCCAGTCGAGCACGTGGTTGTTCGCGAGGCACGCCACGTCGACCCGGGCCGCGGTCAGGCAGCCGACGTGCGCGGGATGCATCCGGTAGAGCACCTCCTTGCCGCGGCACCAGTCGGCCGACGTGGTCACCGCGGTCTCGAGGTTCACGATCCGGGCGTCGGGCCGCGCGCGGTCCATCTCGGCGAGCGCGTCGCCCCAGATCGCGGCCGGCTCGAGCGGCCGGGCGAAGGCCCCGTGCGCGGCCTCGGCAAGCTCCACGTAGCGGCGGGCATCGTGGACGAGGGCTTCGTGGAGCGTCGGATCGCCGGGACCGGGGAGAGCCTGGTCGATGCCCCGGCCCGTCATCACGTCGCCGGCGAGAAGGAGGGTGAACGGCTGCATGCGGACCCGCGAATGCGGCATTCTTCGCGCCGGTCCCGGGCCCGGCGCCACCGTCCGTGCCGGCGGCCCGTCGCGTCGGTACATTTGCGGGGGTGCGCGGCGGCACGGTCGCGACGACACCCCGCCGCCGCCGTCATGCCGACCCGCCCGCAGCCCGCCCGCCAGTCGCTCGCAGTCGCCGTCCTCGTGGCGGCCGCCTGCGTGGCCGCGCGACCGGCCGCGGCCGACGACCCGCCGTCGAATCCGGCGGCCCAGGCCGCCTTCGCCTCCGCCGCCGCGCTGCAGACCAGGGAGGCCTGGGACCTTGCCGAGGAGGAGTGGCGGGCGCTGCTCGCCGCCCATCCGAAGGACCCGCTCGCCCCCAAGGCCCGCTACAACCTCGCCGTCTGCCTGTCGCAGACCGGCCGGTGGCCGGAGGCGCGGAAGTCGCTCGAGGCCGTCATCGCCGGCGGCGGCGACGCCGAGACGCTCGCGATGGCGCGTTGGGAACTCGCCCGCGGCGGCTTCACCGCGGCCCAGTCGAAGCCCTCCCCGCAGGCTTTCGCAGCGGCGGCCGCCGATCTCGAGGCATATCTCGCCGGCGCGGGCGACCGGCCGCAGGCCGCCGAGGCGCTCCACTACCTCGGCGAGTCGCTCTGGCAGGCCGGCAAGCGCGACGACGCCATCGCCGCGTGGCAGCGGTTCGTGAAGCAGCATCCGCAGTCGCCGCGGTTCCCGGAGGTGCTCTACGCACTCGGCGTGGGGCAGGCCGAGGCCGGACGGCGCGACGACGCCACGGCCACGCTCGACCGCCTCGCGCGGGAGTTTCCGCAGCACGCGTTGGCGACCGACGCGGCCCTGTGGCGGGCGAACCTCGCGGCCGCGGCCGGCAAGCCCGACGACGTCGAGCGGATCCTGGCGCCGCTCGCCGCGGGGAAGGGGCCGAAGGCCGCGGAGGCGCTCGACCGGCTCGCGCAGTCGCGGTGGGACCGGAAGGACTGGCTTCGCGCCGCCGAGGCCTACGCGCGACTCGCGAAGGAGCACCCCGACTCCCCGCTGGCGGCCGCGGCCCGCGTGTCGGCCGGTCGCGCGCTCGCGGAGGCCGGACGGACGAAGGAGGCGCGCGAACTCCTCGAACAGTCGGCCGCGGGCAAGGGTCCCGAGGCGCTCGACGCGGCGCATCGCCTGGCGGTGCTCGAGATCGATGCGGGGAACCGCGGCCGGGCCGCGGAGGTCGCGGAGCGGGCGCTCGCCGCTGCGGCCGCCCGGAAGGACGCCGATCCCGCCGCGGTGTCGCGGCTGGAGCTCGACCGGGTCGAGGCCCTCTGGGACGTGCCGGGCAGGCGGGCCGAGGCCGGGGCGGCGGCGGCGGCCCTCGTCGAGCGGCACCCGCGGTCGAGGTCGGCGGCCCGCGCCCTCGACTACGCCGCCCTCGCGCTGCTCGAGTCCGACAAGCCCGCCGATGCCGTCGCGCGGATCGACGCCTTCCTCGCCGCACCCGCCCCCGACGCGCCCGCCGACGCCATGCTCGGCCTCCGCGGCACGCGGGCCGAGGCGCTGCTCGCGCAGGGCCGCGCTGCCGATGCCGCCGCCGCCTTCCGCGCGCTCGCGGACGCCGACGCGAAGTCGCCGCGCCGGGCCGGGTGGCTGCTCCGGGAGGGCGCGGCGCTCGCCGCCGCGAAGGACTGGCGGCGGACGCACGACGCCATGGCGCGGGCGGCCGCCGAGCTCCGCGGCGACGACCGCGCCGCGGCCGCCCTCCTCGACGCCACCGCGCTCGTCGAGCTGGGCGAGCCCGCCGACGCCGCGGCGCTGCTCGCGGGGCTCGAGCAGGACGCGCCGAAGTGGCCGCGGCGCGCCGAGGCGCTCCTGCTGCGGGTCCGCGCACTCCGCGAGGCGGGCGACGCCCCGGCGGCCCGGGCCACGGCCGAGCGGCTCGTCAAGGAGTTTCCCGACGGGCCCGGCGCCGACGTGGCGTGGTTCCGGCTCGGCCAGATCCGCCAGGAGTCCGGGGAGTTCGACGCCGCGATCGAGGCCTTCGCGAAGAGCGTCGCCGTGCGGCCCACCGGCCCCCGCGCGCCCTGGGCGCTGCTCGCGTCGGGCTGGTGCCACGACGCCCGCGGCCGCGCCGCCGAGGCCGTCGCCGCGTGGACGCGGGTGGTGGACGAGCACGCGGGGTCCGCGGCCCTCGCCGCCGCCCTGCTGGCGCGAGGCGACGCGCGCCGGCGGCAGCGCGACTTCGCGGGCGGCCTCGCCGACGCCCGCCGGCTGCTCGAGGCGGCCCGCGACAAGGCGGCGAAGGTCGAGGCCTCCTCCGCCGGCGAGGCCCGCTTCCTCGAGGGCCTGTGCCTCGTCGGGCAGAAGAGCTACGGCCAGGCGGCCGCGTCGTTCCGCCGGCTGCTCGACGAGCAGCCCGGGTTCGCGATGGCCGACCAGGTGATGCTGGAGCTGGGACTCGCGCAGTCGCTCGACGGCAAGCCGGCCGACGCGGCGGCGACGTTCGCCGCGCTCGTGAAGAAGTTCCCGACGAGCGGGTCGGCCGCGGAAGCCTGGACCGAGATCGGCGAGGCGCGGTGGGCGGCCGGCGACTGGGCGGCGGCGGGCGACGCCTATGGAAAGGCGATCGGGGCCGCCGGCGCCGCGGGCGCGCCCCCCGGCCCCGCCGCGGAGCAGGCCCGGCACAAGCTCGCCTGGACGTTCTTGCGGCGGGGCGACCACGCCGCCGCGGCCCGCGAGTTC
>JBJTPA010000255.1:0-8847 GCA_046074885.1 Planctomycetaceae bacterium | reverse complement strand
CCCAGTAGCAGCCGCCGGCGAGGTACTCGGCGTAGGACAGGCCCACGCGGTCGGCGCTGGTCGCCACGACGCCGCGAATGAAGGTCGCGGCCAAGAGCCCCACCACCACCACCACCGTCGCCACGAGGAGCCGCGGGATGTAGTTCACCACCTCGCCCATCGCGTCGGAGACGCTCTGCAGGCCGAGGATGTTGAACGCCGCCATCACGAACACGCACATCAGCAGCCAGAACACGATGCCGCCCACGATCCCGGGCACCGGCCGGCGGATGCCGACGTCGTGCATGCTCTTGGCCAGGCCGCTCTTCTCCGCGGCCACCTGCAGGCCGATCTTCTCGCTCACCATGGCCACGAGGCCGCCGACCCAGCGGGCCAGCACGTAGCCGACCACGAGCACGGCCACCATCGCCACCATCTTCGGGGCGAGCAGGATCACCTGGCTCCAGGCCTGGGTGAAGCTGTCCACGAGGGCCTGCTTCGACACGTTCACGGTCTCCCGCGCCGTGTCGGCGGCCGTCTGCCCGAGCACCACGTAATCAGCCATCGTCCTTCCCCCCTTCGTGCGGCCGCGACCGCGGCCACGATCCGGACACCGAGTACAGGACGGCCGCGAACAGCGCCACGAGCATGTGCCTCACCGCCCACGCGGTGGCCCCGCAGGCGAACTCGGCGACGTGCAGCGCCAGGAGCCGGGGGTGCAGCTTCTGCCGCACTCCGGCCGTGAATTCCCGCACCTCGGGCACGGGGGGCACTTCGACGTCGGCGAGTCGCTCGAGCAGGTCCATCCGCTTGCGTCCCGTTTCCGACCGGCGGCCGCGCGGCCGCTTTCGGTCTTCGGAAGGTGTGTTGCCGGAGCGACGTCGCGCGTCACGCGGTTTTTTTCGGGCCGTGGAACGCCGGGCGAAACAGGGGCATGGCAAACCCTGCGGGGGGTGCCGGACGGCCGCGGCGGGCTCAGACGGGGCATCCAGGTGCCGCGCGCCGGCCGGATCACCTCGTCTCGTGGCCCAGTCGCCTCGCGACTGGAATCCGGCCCGTGGCTCGACGGCGCAATCCGGTTGCGAGGCAACCGGACCACGGGTGGGCCTGCGGGACGGTTCCGCGCGCGCCGGGCTCAGTCGACGGTGCCGGTCGTGCCGTCCGTGCCGCCCCGCGCGGCGAGCCGCTCGCGGATCCGGCTCACCCGCATCCGCAGGGCCCCCGGCGTCGAGCCGAACATCTCCGCGAGCTCCTCGTAGTCGTGGCCCTCGGCGAACTTCATGAGGACGAGCGCGCGATCCTCCTCGTCGAGGCCCGCGAGCATCCGCTCGACGTCATGCGCCGCGTCCACGGCGGCCTCGGCCGGCGCCTGCGCGTCGGGCCGGGCGGCGACCGGCCCGCCCTCCGCCGCCACGACCGACTCCGGCGTCTCGCGCCGCCGCCGCCGCGACCGGCCGCGCCGCAGCGTGAGGCACGTGCGGATCGCCACGCCGTGGAGCCACGTCGAGTAGCGGCTCCTGCCCGCGAACTTCGCGCGGTCGAAGAACAGCCGCACGAACACCTCCTGCGCCGCGTCCTCGGCGTCGTGCCGCGTGCCCATGAGCCGCCAGCAGACCCGCCAGACGCGGTCGCGGTGGCGGTCGAGGAGCGCCGTGAACGCCACGCCGTCGGAGCCCTCGCGGGCCGCCTGGGCGGCGAGTTCCTCGTCGGAAATGTCGGCGGCGGCGCCGTCCTCGCCCACGCTGCGTCCCCCGCGGTCAGGCCCGGATCGCCGCGGCCGCGCGGGCGACGGCGGCATCGACCGCCGCCGCGTCCCCGGCCTCCGCCACGATCCGCACGATCGGCTCGGTGTTGCTCGCCCGCACGAGCAGCCAGCCGCCGTCCCAGTCGATCCGCAGGCCGTCGAGCCTGTCCAGTCGCGATCCCGGGAACGCGGCCGCGACCCGCTCGAACGCCGCCGCGAGGGCCGGCCCGCGGAGGGAGGGCGACACGTCCACCTTCGTCTTCCGCATGACGAGCCGCGGCAGGGCGGCGGCGAGCGCCGCGACGGTCTTCGGCGCGGGACCCGCGCACATCCGCTCGAGGACGAGCGCCATCGCCACGAGGCTGTCGCGGACGAGCACCACGCGGGGATCGATCACGCCGCCATTGCCCTCGCCGCCGAGGACGGCACCGCGGGCGAGCATCTCGTCCACCACGTTGGCCTCGCCCACCTTCGAGACGTGGCAGGCCGCGCCGTGACGCGCGGCGATCGCGGCGCTCATGCCGCTCGTCGAGCAATTGACCACGATCGGCCCGGGCCGCTTCGCGAGCACGCCTTCGACCGCGACCGCGAGCGTCGCCTCCTCGCCGATGTAGTCGCCGGCCGCCGTGGCGATCGCCAGCCGGTCGGCGTCGGGGTCCTGGAAAAATCCGACATCGGCGTGCTGGAGCCCGATCCGCGGCAGCCAGGCCGCGAGGTTTTCCCGCGTCGGCTCGGGCTCGTGCTCGAAGAGGCCGTCGGGCGCGGCCCCCTCGATGACCGCGTCGCACCCGAGCCTCTCGAACAGCAGCCGGGCGGCGAGGCTTCCCGCGCCGTGGCCGGCGTCGAGCCAGACCCGCGGCCGCACGCGCCGGATCGCCGCCACGTCCACCGTCGCGGCCACGAGCGCGACGTGCGCGGGCGCCGCGTCGAACGCGGCCACACGGCCCCGGCTGTCTCCTTTGCGCGGCGCCGGCTCGACGGCGGCGGCCTCGAATCGCGCGAGCACCTCGCGGCCTGCGGCGGCCGGGATCACGCGGCCCTCGCGCGAGAAGAGCTTGAGGCCGTTGTAGCGGGCCGGATTGTGGCTCGCGGAGATCTGGATCCCGCCCGCGGCCTTCCGTTCCCGGACGGCGACGCCAACCGTGGGCGTGGCGGCGACGCCGCAGTCGATCACGTCGCGGCCGCTCGCCGCGAGGTACTCCGTGATCGCGGCGGAGAGCATCGGCCCGCTCTGCCGGCCGTCGCGGCCGATGACGACAGGCCCCGGCGGCAGCGTGGCCTCGAACGCGGCCGCGTAGCGGACGGCCACCTCGGGCGTGAGCGTCCGCCCCACGATCCCGCGCAGCCCCGACACGCTCACGATCAGCGGTTCATCGTGGTCGGCCGTGTCGCTCATGCACGGGGGAGTATAAAACGGCCGCGTCGGCCCGTCGCGCCGCCGTCACCCGGTTCTTCAAGGAGCCCCGCATGCCCTCGCCCGCCGACCACTCGCGCCGCCTCGACGCCATCGCCGCCGCCCGGGCCGCCGGCTCGATCACCGAGCACTCGGCCGCGGCCATCCGGGAGTGGCTCACGGCCCCGCGGTATGCCGAGTTCTCGGCAGAGGTCGCGAAGCGGATCGACGCCGGCGCCTGGAAGGATCTCGACGACGTCTTCTGGACGGTGATCCCATTCGGCACCGGCGGCCGCCGCGGGAAGATGCATCCCGTCGGCTGCAACGCCATCAACGACCGCACGATCGGCGAGAGCGCGCAGGGCCTCGCCGACTACGTGCGGAGCGTGGTCCCCGCGGACACCACGCCCACGTGTGCGATCGCCTACGACACGCGGCACCGCTCCGAGCACTTCGCGCGGCTGTGCACCGAGGTGCTGCTGGCCGCCGGCTTCAAGGTGTTCTTCCTCCGGGGCCACCGCAGCACGCCCGAGCTCTCGTTCGCCGTGCGGCACACCAGCGCCGACTGCGGAGTCATGGTCACGGCCAGCCACAACCCGCCCACGGACAACGCCGTGAAGGTCTACTGGCGCGGCGGAATCCAGGTGTTGCCGCCGCACGACAAGGGGATCCTCGACCGCGTCATGAAGGTCGAGACGATCCGCCGCGAGGACTTCGACGCCGGCGTGGCGGCCGGCCGCGTCGTCTTCGTGGAGCGGGAGATCGACCCGCTCTTCGTGGCGGCGGTGCTCGAGCAGTCGTGCCCCGGGCCGCGGAACCTCTCGATCCTCTACACGCCGCTGCACGGCGTGGGGGCGACGGCGGTCGTACCCGTGCTCCGCGGCGCGGGTTTTTCACGGCTGCGGGTCTACGGACCGCATGAACAGCCGGACGGCGACTTTCCCAACGTGCCGGGCCACGTGGCGAACCCGGAAAACCCGGCCGTGCTCACCGGGCCGATCGAGGAGGCGAAGAGCCGCGGCGACGACCTCGTGCTGGCGACCGACCCCGACTGCGACCGGCTCGGAGCAGCGGCTCCGGTCACGCTCGCGCCCGGAGCGGAGTGGCGGACGCTCACCGGCAACCAGCTCTGCGCCCTGCTCTGCGACCAGTCCATCCACGCCCGCCGCGCCCGCGGCGAGTCGCGGCCCGGCGACTACGTCGTCACCACGCTCGTCACGAGCGGCCTCGTCCGGCGCGTCGCCGAGGGGGCGGGGCTCGAGATGGACGACCGGGAGCTCGTCGGCTTCAAGTGGATCTGCGCAGCCGTGGACCGGCTCGGCCCCGAGCGGTTCGTGTTCGGCGCGGAGGAGTCGCACGGCTACGTGGCGGGGACGCACGTCCGAGACAAGGATGCGGCGGTGGCGGCCCTGCTGCTGGCGGAGCAGGCCGCGACGCTCAAGGCCGCTGGCCGCACCGTCCACGAAAGGCTCGGCGAGCTGTTCCTGCGGCACGGCTGCCACCAGGAGCGGCAGATCAACATCATGCTGCCTGGCGCCAGCGGCATGGACCGGATGAAGGAGATCATGGCGGCGCTGCGGGCCAAGCCGCCGCGGTCGTTCGGCGGCCTTGACGTCGTCCGCACCCGCGACCAGGCGAGCCTCACGACGTGGACACCTGGCGGATCGCCCGCCCCGTTTGACGGCGTGACGGGCGACCTCGTGATCTTCGACCTCGCCGGCTTGCCCGAGGCTGGCGTGCTGCTGCCGGACGGCCGCTTTCCGCCGCTCGGTAACGCCGTCGCGGCCCGTCCCTCGGGCACGGAGCCCAAGATCAAGTTCTACCTGTTCGCGGTGGCGCCGCCGGGCCCCGCGGCCGACCTGTCCGCGACGACGTCGGCGCTCCAGGCCCGGCTCGACGCCTTCGATCGCGACCTCCGGGCCCTGGCCGGCGTGTGACACGGCTCCCACGTGCTCCTCGCGCTGGCGCGATCGCGTGGTCGCGTGGCCCAGTCGCCTCGCGACTGGAATCCGGCCCGTGGATCGACCGGGAAATCCGGTTGCGAGGCAGCCGGACCACGGGTTGGATCACGCGTGAGGATCGAGTGTGAGCCGTGTGACCTGCCGGATCAGCCGTGGGCCGTGCGGGCCGTGAACGCCGTGGCGGCCGGATACTCGACCAGCGTGGTCGTGACGTCGGTGAAGCCGGCCCGGGCCACGTAGGTCCAGGCGTCCGCGCCGAACTCGGTGTGGACGAGGAAGTCGGAGCCCGCCTCCGCGGGGCTGCCGTGCCGGCTCGGCGCGAGTCCCGCCCGCGACCGCGACAGCCGGCCGACGATGACCGGCACGGTGAAGCAGAGGTGGCCGCCGGCCGCAAGCACGCGGCGGCACTCCTCGAGCGCGCGGACGGGCCGCTCGACGTGCTCGAGCGTGTCGGAATGGACGACGAGGTCGAAGGAGCCGTCGCGGTAGGGCAGCGAGTGCATGTCGATCGCGGGATAGTCGCCGCGGACGTAGCCCGGCAGCACCGCGAGCGCCTCCGACGCGGCCACCGCGCCGTTGAGGTCGAGGACCCGCAGCGACCGTGCCTGCGGCTCCGCGCCGAGGCCGCGCAGCGTCCGGTCGGTGCCCACGGCCCGGCGGATCGCGTGGCCGAGCGCCACCACCCGCAGGTTGGCCCCGCAGCCGCGGCAGGCGCGTCCCTGCTGGGCGTCCACGTAGGCGACCTCCTCCGCCGAGAGCTGCCACGCGGCGATCAACTCGGGCCACAGCACCGCGTGCGTCGCGAATTCCCGGCCGCCGCAGATCGAACAGGTCGTCATCGCGCGCCTCCGCCGTCCCGCCGGCCCGGCGGGACGGTGACACGATAGCGGAGGCTCCGGACCGGCGCGGAGGGCCGCGCCGCCGCGGCGATAGAATCGATCCGATGGAGCCCTCCGGAAACGACGAACCGCGGCCCGACGACGTGGCGGCCGGCCGCGAGCCGCCTGCCGCGCGGCCGGACCCCGCGGCCGAGACGCTCCCCGCCGACACCGACGCCGCCGCGGCGGCCCGCGACCTTTCCGCTGCCGCCGGGAAGGTGCGGTCGTTCCCGACGACGCCCGGCGTGTACCTCATGAAGGACGCCGCCGGCCGCGTGATCTACGTCGGCAAGGCCAAGAACCTCCGGGCCCGGGCGTCGAGCTACTTCCTCAAGGCGGCCGCGGAGGACCGCCGCACCGCGGACCTCGTGCGGGAGATCCGCGACATCGACTATCTCGAGGCCGCCAGCGAGGTCGATGCGCTCCTGCTCGAGAGCCGGCTCGTCAAGGACGTGCAGCCGCGGTTCAACAGCGACCTCAAGGACGACAAGACCTTCCCCTACCTGCAGATCACGACCCACGAGGACTACCCGCGGGTCGAGTTCACGCGGACGCCGCGGACGAAGGGCGTGAAGCTCTACGGCCCGTTCACGAGCGCGGGCTCGCTCCGCGGCGCGATCGTCGTGCTCCAGCGGATCTTCAAGTTTCGCACCTGCACGCTCGACATCGAGGCCGACGACGACCGCTGGCGGTGGTTCCGCCCCTGCCTGCTCGCGTCGATCGACCAGTGCACCGCGCCCTGTGCCCTGCGGATCTCGACGGAGGACTACCGTCGCGACATCGCGCGGCTCAAGACGTTTCTCGACGGCGGCCGCACGCGGCTGCTCGCGGAGATGCGGGAGGACATGCTCGCCGCATCGGCCAGGCTCGAGTTCGAGCGGGCGGCGCGGCTCCGCGACGAGATCCGCCTCCTGGAGACGCTCGACGAGCGGGGCGACCTCGAGGAGCACGTGCAGCCCGAGGTGTTTCTCGTGGACCCGAAGAAGGGGCTCGCGGGCCTGCAGAAGGTGCTCGGCCTCGCGAAGCCGCCGCGGGTCATCGAGGGCGTGGACATCGCCCACCTCGCCGGCGACGAGACCGTGGCGAGCCTCGTGCAGTTCATCGACGGCCTTCCCTTCAAGCCCGGCTACAAGCGCTACCGCATCAAGTCGGTGGACGGCATCGACGACTTCAAGAGCATCCACGAGGTCGTGGCCCGGCGCTTCGCACGGCTCGCCCGCGAGGGCGAGTCGTTTCCCGACGTCCTCCTCGTGGACGGCGGCAAGGGGCAGCTTTCCGCCGCGCTCGACGCGCTCGAGGGCCTCGGCGTCGAGCCGCCGTGCGTGATCTCGCTCGCCAAGCGCGAGGAGGAGGTGTTCGTGCCGGGCCGCAGCGAACCCTTGCGGCTCTCGCGCGACGCCTACTCCCTCCGGCTCCTGGAGTACGTCCGCGACGAGGCCCACCGCTTCGCCCAGCACTACCACCACCTCCTGCGGGGCAGGAAGACGCTCGAGGAGTGAGGCGGCTCAAGCTCGAGCCTCGGGTGCGATCCAGCAGGGCCAGCCCGATGTGGGGGTGCTGGCCGACCCGTGGTCCGGTTGCCTGGCAACCGGATTCCTCTGTCGATCCACGGGCCGAATTCCAGTCGCGAGGCGACTGGTCCACGGGACGCATTGATGGCGTCAGCGCCCCGGCGCCCGTTTGACGCACCGGGGGCTGCCATCGGGTACGATCTTCGCGACGGGAAAACCGTCGCCGACCTCGACGTCGACGAGGAGGTGCCGACCATGAGCGAGCGAACCTGCGGACCCTCGTGCGGCGGGCCGGGCAACCGCCGGGAATTCCTCCACGTCGGGGCCCTGACCGGCCTTGGCCTCTCGCTCGGCGGCCTGTTCCGGGCCCAGGCCGCGCGGGCCGATGCGAAGGCGCCCGCCCACTTCGACGGCACCGCGAAGAGCGTGATCCATGTCTGGCTCCCCGGGGGCTGGGCCCAGCAGGAGACGTTCGACCCCAAGCCGCTCGCCCCGGCGGAGTACCGCGGCGACCTCGGGGCGATCGACACGAAGCTCACCGGGGTGCAGTTCAGCGAGAAGCTCGCCAGGACCGCGCAGATCGCCGACAAGATCACCGTCATCCGCTCGATGACGCACGGCGAGGCGGCCCACGAGCGGGGCACCCACAACATGTTCACGGGCTACCGGCCGAGCCCGGCGCTCACCTACCCGAGCTTCGGGAGCGTGGTGTCGCACGAGCTCGGGCCGCGGGCCAACCTGCCCCCCTACGTCTGCGTCCCGAGCCTCCCCGCGCCCGACGCCGGCGCCGGCTACCTCGGCAGCGCCCACGGGCCGTTCGCCATCGGCTCCGATCCGGGCGACGGCAACTTCGCGGTCCGCGACCTCGCCCTCCCCGGCGGCGTGGACGCGGGGCGGTTCGCCACCCGGCAGCGGCTCCGCGACGCGGTCGGCCGCCACTTCCAGCGGCTCGAGGGGGACGGCTCCATCGCGGCCCTCGACTCGTTCTACGAGCGGGCCTACGCGCTCGTCAGCTCGGCCGAGGCCCGGGCCGCCTTCGACATCAAGGCCGAGCCCGACGCGATCAAGGACGAGTACGGCCGCAACCAGGCCGGGCAGCGGATGCTGCTGGCCCGGCGGCTCGTCGAGTCGGGCGTGCGGTTCGTGACGCTCTCCTACGGCGGCTGGGACATGCACGGGAAGATCCGCGACGGCATCACGAACACGCTGCCGCCGTTCGACCAGGCGTTCACGGCCCTGGTCACGGACCTCGAGCGACGGGGCCTGCTCGCCTCGACGCTCGTGATGGTGTCGAGCGAGTTCGGCCGCACGCCGCGGATCAACGCCGACGCGGGCCGCGACCACTTGCCCAAGGTGTTCAGCGTGGTGCTCGCCTGCGGCG
>JBJTPA010000254.1:0-8267 GCA_046074885.1 Planctomycetaceae bacterium | reverse complement strand
CAACTTCATCGACAGCGTGACCCACGAGCTCAAGAGCCCGCTGGCCTCGCTCAAACTCTCGCTCCAGACGCTCGCGCGGCGCACCGTGCCGCCCGAGCGGCAGGCCGAGTTCCACGGCATCATGCTCGCCGACGTCGAGCGGCTCGACGCGCTCGTGGACCACCTCCTCGACGCGGCGAAGACGCTCCAGCGCCGGCGGCGACCCGGCGAGGCGACGTCGCTCGAGCCGGTGCTCCGCGAGGTGTGCGCCGCCGTGGGCCAGCGCTACGGCCTGCCGGCGGGCGCGATCACGCTCGACTGCGACGCGGCGCCCGGGGTCCGGGTGCTGGCCCGCGAGACGGACCTCGAGATCCTGTTCCGCAATCTCGTGGACAACGCGGTGAAGTACTCCGCGCCCGAGCCGCGGGTCGAATTGACCGTGACGGCGGGCCCGCGCGGGCGGGTCACCGTCCACGTCGCCGACAACGGTCCGGGCATCCCGGTCGCGCAGCGGCCGCGGGCCTTCCGCCGGTTCGTCCGGCTGGGGAGCGAGCTTGAGCGGACCGCCGCCGGCACGGGCCTGGGCCTGTTCCTCGTCAGGTCGCTCGTGCGGCAGATGCGGGGCAAGGTGGGCGTGACGGGCCGTCTCCCGCAGCCGGGCACGGTTTTCGAGGTCGAACTGCGGGCGGCGCCGTGACGCTGATGGGGGCGGGCCCGTCGGAAGTGCGGCCGCGGTTGCCGCGGCGCGGCCGGGCCCCATAATCGCCCGCATGCACGCACCCCACGCCGCCCCTGCCTCCCCTCCGCCCGACGTCGTCCCGATCCGCCGCGTCCTCGTCAGCCTGTTCGACAAGGCGGGCATCGACCGGCTTGCCGCGGCGCTCAAGGCCGCGGGAGTCCGCGTCGCGAGCACCGGCGGCACCGCCGCGGCGCTCGCCGCCCACGGCCTCGCCGTCGAGGACGTCTCGGCGATCACGGGCTTTCCCGAGGTGCTCGACGGCCGCGTGCAGACGCTCCATCCGGCGATCTTCGCGGGCGTGCTCGCGCGGGCCGACCGGCCCGACGACCTCGCGGTGCTCGCCGAGCACGGTATCGAGCGGTTCGACGCAGTGATCGTGAACCTCTACGGATTCGAGGGCGTCATCGCCCGGCCCGACTGCACGCCCGCCGAGGCGATCGAACTCATCGACGTCGGCGGCCCGAGCCTCGTCCGCGCCGCCGCCAAGAACCACGCCTTCACGGCGGTGGTGACCGAGCCGGCCCAGTACGACGCATTCCTCGCGGCCCTCGCCCGCGGCGGCACCTCGCTCGCCGAGCGCCGGCTGTTCGCCGCCCGGGCCTTCGAGCACACCGCCCGCTACGACGCCGTGATCGCCCGCTGGATGGCGGCCCACGCGGGGCTCACGGTCGGTGGCGCCGCCCCCGCGGGCGACGGTGAGTCCGACCCGCCGCTGCCGGCCCGCGTGACGCTCGACCTCGAGCGGCGGCTCGGGCTCCGCTACGGGGAGAACCCGCACCAGTCGGCGGCGATGCTCGCGCCGGTCGGCACGCACTCGGGTCTCGCGGGCCTGAAGCAGCTCCACGGCAAGGAACTCTCCTACAACAACCTCCTCGACCTCGACGCGGCCGTGCGGCTCGCGGGGCTGCTCCAGGACCCGGCGGCCGTGGTCGTCAAGCACACGAACCCCTGCGGAGCGGCCGGCGCCGCCACCGTGGCCGAGGCCCTCGCCACGGCGATGGCCGCCGACCCGACGAGCGCCTTCGGCTCGATCGTGGCGGTCAACCGCACGTTCGACCGCGCGAGCGCCGAGGTGCTCCTCGCGCCGGGCCTGTTCGTGGAGGTGATCGCCGCCCCGGGCTTCGACCGGGCCGCCGTGGAACTCCTCACGACGAAGCCGACGTGGAAGGCGAACGTGCGGCTCGTCGAGGTGCCGGAGGGCGACCCGTGGGCGGCGACGGCCGGCCTCGAGCTGCGGAGCGTGGCCGGCGCCATCCTCGCCCAGCGGCCCGACGCGGTGTGCGACGACCCGGCCACGTGGCGGGTCGTCACGAAGCAGGCTCCGGCCGCGAGCCTCGTGCCCGCGCTCGATTTCGCCTTCACGGTGGTCCGTCGCCTCACGAGCAACGCGATCGCCGTCTGCCAGGGGACGAGCCTCGCGGGCGCCGGCATCGGCCAGACGAGCCGCGTGGACGCCGTCAGGATCGCGCTCGAGAAGGCGGGCGACCGCGCCCGTGGCGCCGTCCTCGCGAGCGACGCCTTCTTCCCGTTCCCGGACTCGATCGACCTGATCGCCAAGGCGGGCATCGCCGCCATCGTGCAGCCGGGGGGCTCGAAGCGCGACGCCGAGGTGATCGCGGCGGCGGATGCGGCCGGCATCGCGATGACGTTCACCTCGCGCCGGCACTTTCGGCATTAGGCCGAACGCGAAGCCACGGTTCGATAAGCCCAACCGGCCCGGGGCCGCCCACACCCTCTCGCCGGACGCTCGCTCCGGCCTTCCTGGCCTACGCTCGCTCGGAGACGTCTGCGCTTCGACATCCTGTCTCCGCTTGCCGTCAACGCCGTCTCGAGGGGATGGACGGCCCCGGGCCTTCCCCATCCGTTACGGGCGAGGCTCGGGGGTGCCTGTGCCCTCGAGCGGGCTATGGGAGCGAGCGAAGCCAGGATGGCGAAGCGAAGCGGACATGCAGAGAGCGAAGGGCAGGATGCCCGTAGCGAACGTCAAGCGAGAGGGCATGGGCACTCACGAGCCGGATTGAGCGCACAGATCCAGAACATCTCGATCCGCAGACCCGACTTGGTATCGTGGTGCGCATGGCATCCATCCTCGACGACATCGTCGCCCGCAAGAAGAAGGAGGTCGAGCTCGCGCGCGAGCGGGTGCCCTCGTTCGCGCTCGAGGGGCGGATGGCGACGGCGCCGGCCGTCCGTGACTTCTTCGCCCCGCTGGCGGCAGGCGGGGACGTGAAGCTCATCGCCGAGTTCAAGCGGAGGAGCCCGTCGGCGGGCGAGATCCGGCCCGGGGCGACCGTCGAGGACGTCGTCCGTGGCTACGCCTCCGCCGGTGCGAGTTGCCTCTCGATCCTGACCGACGCGATCGGCTTCGGCGGCAGCCTCGTCGATCTCGAAAGCACCCGGGTGGCCGTGCCGCTGCCGATCCTGCGGAAGGAGTTCATCGTCGACCGCTACCAGGTGCTCGAGGCCCGGGCCCACGGGGCCGACGCGGTGCTGCTCATCGCCGAGTGCCTCGACGACTGCCACCTGCGGGGCCTGTACCGCGAGATCCTCGACCTCGGCATGACGCCGCTCGTTGAACTCCACGACGAGGAGAACCTGCCGCGGGTGCTCGACCTCGGCGCGACGCTCGTGGGCATCAACAATCGGAACTTGAAGACGATGACCACCGACCTGGGCCACGTGCTGCGGCTGCGCGAGCGGGTGCCCGATGACGTCGTGCTCGTCGCCGAGAGCGGCATCAGGACCCGGGCCGACGTCGAGCGGCTCGCTGCGGCCGGGGTCGCCGCGATGCTCGTCGGCGAATCGCTGCTCGTGCAGCCCGACCCGGGGAAAGCGGCGGCGGCGCTGCTGGGGCGGTGATCCGAACGCCCCGCGTGCGCCGTCGTCGTCACGCCGGCGGTTTCGCCGCGTCGCCCACGAAGCGGTAGCCGGTACCGCGGACGGACAGGAAGTGGATCGGCCGCGAGGGGTCGGCCTCGAAGTACTTCCGCAGGTTGAACATGAAGGTGTCCACGGTGCGGGTGGCGGGCGCCCGCGCCATGCCCCACACGTTCTTGAGCAGTTCCTCCCGCGAGACGACGCTCCCCTCGTGCTCGACGAGGTAGCGGAGGAGCTTCATCTCCAGGCTCGTGAGCCGCACGGGCCGGCCGCGGGCGGTGGCCTCCCAGGTGTCGAAGTTGACCTCCGCGTCGCCGAAGCGGCAGGCCGACCCGCGCGGCGCCGCCTCCGCCCCCGGCCGCTCGGCGCGGCCGCGGCGGGCGAGCAGGTTGCGGACGACCGAGAGCAGCTCCTCAAGATCGAACGGCTTCTGCATGTAGACGTCGGTGCCGGCGTCGAAGCCGCGGATCCGGTCCTCGACCAGCGTCCGCGAGGTGAGCATCACGACCGGCACGTCGCTGCCGCGGGCCCGCAGCGCCTCGCAGACGGCGTAGCCGCTCATGCCGGGCAACATGAGGTCGAGCACGACGAGGTCCACGGGCGGGTCGGCCGCGAGCCGCGCGAGCGCCGCCTGGCCGTCGCCGACGGCCGTCACGGTGTAGCCCTCGCTCTCGAGGTTGAACTTGATGCCGTAGGCGAGGTGCTCTTCGTCCTCGACGACGAGGATGTGGGGCATGGCGGAGGCAGCAGGTGAGCAACGGGGTGATCGAAGGGGCGAGCGACGATGACTGCCGGAGTTTACCGCCGCGTCGCGGCGGCCCCGCGGACGTAGCCCCGGGCCAGGAACCACCGCCAGGCGTCGGCGGCCGACTCGTCGAGGGGCCGGTAGCGGTAGTCGAGCTCGGCCTCGGCCCGCCGGCAGGAGAAGTTGTGCGCGAGCATCGACATCGCCGTGGCCGCGGAGTTCACGTCGGGCTCGCGGCGGCGGAGGGACGCGGCGAGGTCGCCGACGAGGCCGGCGATCCGCACGGCCGCCCGCGGCGCCGTGCCCAGCGGCGGCCGTCGGCCCGTGACCCGCGCGAAGATCCGCCAGGCCTCGAGGTAGGAGAGGCCGTGGCCGCCGAGGATGTAGCGCCGGCCGGTGGTCCCGCGGTCGAGGGCCGCGAGGATCCCCGCGGCCACGTCGCGGACGTCCACGAAGTCGTTGGCCCCGAGAGGCGCGAGCAGGCCCTTGCCTGCCCCCACCTCCAGCAGCATCCGGCCGCTCGACGGCTTCCAGTCCCAGGGCCCGATCATGTAGACGGGATTCACGATCACCGCGTCGAGGCCGCAGTCCACCTCCTCGAGCAGCGCCGCCTCGGCCTCCCGCTTCGTGACCACATAGGGGCACTCGGGCATCACGCCGGGCGGAGTGTCCTCGTCGGCGGGGCCGCCGTCGGGCTCGAGGCCGATCGCATCGACGCTCGAAACGTGGACGACCCGGGCGCCTGCCCGCCGGGCCGCGCGGGCGATCCGACGCGTGCCCTCCACGTTCACCTCGCGCATCTCGGCGCCATGCCGCCAGCCGAAGTGCACGAACGCCGCGGCGTGGATCACGCGGGTGGCGCCGGCCACGGCCGCTTCGAGCGTTGCCTCGTCGGCAAGGCCGCCGGCGATCCGCTCCACCGGGAGGCCGTCGAGCGCCGCGTCGCCCACTGGGCTGCCGGGACGGACGAGGACGCGGACCGGGATGCCCCGGTCCACGAGCAGCCGGACGACGTTGTTGCCCACGAGGCCCGTCGCCCCGGTGACGAGGCAGGGGCCGGCGGATCCAGCCTCGATCGACATGTCGGGAGTGTAGCCCGCGGGCCCCGCCCCGGCCGAGGCCCGGGCGATCCGCGTTGCCGCGGCCTGCGGCCTGCGGTTCTGATTGCGGCGGATGACGCTCCTCGATCCACTCGCCCATCGCCTCGCCCCCCCGATGCCCCACGATCCATCCCCTTCGACGCCGCCCTGGATGCGACGCTGGCTCATGGCGGCCGGCGTCTACAACCTCGCCTGGGGCGGCCTCACCGTCGTCGTGCCGTCGTGGCTCTTCGCGCTCACGGGCATGGAGCAGCCAAATTACCCGTTCATCTGGCAGTGCGTGGGCATGATCGTCGGGGTCTATGGCGTGGGATACCTCGCCGCCTCCCGTGACCCGATCCACCACTGGCCGATCGTGCTCGTCGGCTTCCTCGGCAAGGTGTTCGGCCCGATCGGCTACGTGATGGGCGTGCTCCAGGGCGAGGTGCCGCCAGCCTTCGGCGTGACGCTGCCCACGAACGACCTCATCTGGTGGGTGCCGTTCGGCCTCATCCTTGTACACGCCGCCCGCGCCCACGGCCTGCTTCGCCCCGCCGTTCGTGCGGCCGCGCCCCGAGCCGGACGGACGATCCGCTCGTGAGCGCCACGGAGATCATGCTCTGTGCCCAGGCCCTCGCCTCCTCGGCGATGTGCGGCATCATCTGGTTCGTCCAAGTGATCCACTATCCGTCGTTCGCCCTCGTCGGCGGCGACGGCCGCTCGTTCGCGCAGGTGAACCGGCGGCGGACCGCGCCGGTGGTGCTGGTGTTCATGCTCGTCGAGGCGGCCACGGCGGCGGTGATCGCCTGGTCGCCGCCCGCGGGCGTGCCCCCGCTCGTGGCGGCCGCCGGCCTCGGGCTCGTCGTCGCGAACGTCCTGTCCACCGCGGTCGTACAGCTGCCGCTGCACGGGCGGCTGGCCCGCGACGGCCACGACCCCGCGAGGGTCGCGGCACTCGTGCGGTCGAACTGGCTGCGAACCGTTCTCTGGACGATGCGGGCCGTGCTGGCGGTGTGGATGGTGAGGGCGGCCGCGTAGGCCGCGTCTCTTTTGAAGCCGGTCAACTCGCCCAATCGGCTCGGGACTGCCCACACCCTCTCGCCGGACGTTCGCTTCGGGCATCCATGCCCTCCGCTCACTCGGAGGTGCCTTCGCTCTCGCCGGGCACCGATCCGCCGCAGGCGGATTGGTCGGGGCTGCGCTCGGTCACCTACGCCGTCTCGAGGGGATGGGCAGTCCCGGGCCTTCCTCAACCGATACGGGCAGGCATCGGCATCCCCGCAGACGCGGGAGGCCTCAGGATCAAGTGTGATACGGCTCCCACATGAGCCTCGCGCTTCCGCGATCACCTCGACTCGTGGCCCAGTCGCCTCGCGACTGGAATCCGGCCCGTGGATCGACCTCACAATCCGGTTGCGAGGCAACCGGACCACGGGTCGGATCACGCGTGAGGATCAAGTGTGACCCGTATGAGACCTATCAGGTCTGTCCCGGCCGCTTCGGGCGGTAGCCGACGGACTTGCGCGGGCGGGCCTGGCGGCGGCCGGCGCGGGGGCGGTCGGACTTCGCGCCCGGGCCGCCGCGGATGTGGTCGCCCGAGGTCTCCTCGGTGAAGGCGCGGTTCGCCTCGCGGCGCTTGCGGTCGAGGGCCTCCTTGGGCGGGCGGTCGGGGATCAGGCAGTCGCAGCCACTGCCGATGAGATCCTGCCGGCCGGCCTGCTCGAGCGCCCGGCGCACCTCGAACCAGTTCTCCGGCTTGAAGAACTGGAGCAGCGCGCGCTGCATCTTGCGGTCGCGGAGGCTCTTCGTGATCTGGACGGGCTCCTTCGTCAGCGGATCGAGGCCCGTGTGGTACATGCAGGCCGCGATGTCGAAGGGGCTGGGGATGAAGTCCTGCACCTGGTCGGGCTTGTAGCCGTTGCGCTTGAGGAACACGGCGAGGTCGATCATCTCGGCGATCCCGCTGCCCGGGTGGCTGGCGATGAAGTAGGGAACCGTGAACTGCTTCTTGCCCGCGCGGCGGCTGGCGGCCTGGAACTCCTTGTCGAACTCGACATAGTCGTCGGCCGACGGCTTCTTCATGAGCCGGAGCACCTCGGGGTCCGTGTGCTCGGGGGCGACCTTCAGGTGGCCGCCGACATGGTGGGCCGCGAGCTCCTGGAGGTACTCGGGGTCGCGGCGGGCGAGGTCCATGCGGACGCCGCTGGCCACGAGCACCCGCTTCACGCCCGGCACGCTCCGCGCCTCCCGCATCACCTCCTTGAGCGGCCCGTGGTCGGTGCCGAGGAGCTTGCAGACGGTCGGATGCACGCAGGAGAGCCGGCGGCACTTGGCCTCCACCTCCGGCCGCGTGCACCGCATCTGGTACATGTTGGCAGTCGGCCCGCCGATGTCGGAGACCGTGCCCTTGAAGCCGGGCTGGCTCGCGATGAGCTTGATCTCGGTGACGATCGAATCCTGCGAGCGGCTCTGGATGATCCGCCCCTCGTGGGCCGTGATCGAGCAGAACGTGCAGCCGCCGAAGCAGCCGCGCATGATCTGCACGCTCGTCTCCACGACCTCGAAGGCCGGGATGCGGGCGGCGCCGTAGGAGGGGTGTGGCCGGCGCGTGAACGAGAGCCCGTAGACCTGGTCCATCTCGTCCTGCTCGAGGGGCAGGGCGGGGGGATTCACGACCACGGCCTCGCGGCCGTGCCGCTGCACGAGCCGGCGGGCGTTGTGGGGATTGGTCTCGAGGTGCGAGATCCGCGTCATCTCGCAGAAGGCGAGCGGGTCGCTGGCGACGGACTCGTAGTCCGGCAGCTCGAGCGTGTCGGGACCGGTCGGCGGCGGCTCGCTCGCACCGAGG
>JBJTPA010000253.1:0-3046 GCA_046074885.1 Planctomycetaceae bacterium | reverse complement strand
GTCGCCCGGGACGTGAAGGTGGACTACACGTCGCTGCGTCCGGCTTCCGGCAACGACAATTCGTACGTGTTCATGAACGGACTGAACATGGGCGTGGAGATCTCCTACTAGTCACCAGCCGGCGGCGAGCCAGTCGGCGGTCGCGCCGCGGACCGCGGCGAGTTTCCCGAGCCGCTCCACGAGCGGCTGCCAGAGGGGCGAGTCGTCCGCGACCTCGACGGCCCCCGGCAGGTCGATCACGCCGCCCGACGCGTCCACGTTCGCGAACCCGAACAGCCCGTCCATCCAGGGCAGCGAGTGGCCCTCGAGCGGCATCCCCGCCACGCCGACGACGACGTAGGACTGCCGCACCTGGAGCACGGCGCCGCGGATCTCCACGAGCGTGCCCACCGGCACGCCCCTGCGGCACTCGAGCGAGAGCACCCGCCGGAGCACGAGGGTGGCCTGCGGGCCCGCGGCACGGACGGCCGTCGCGTAGGCGGCCTCGAGCGCGTAGCGGAGCAGGCTGCCCGCGTAGAGCGTGCCGTAGTGGTTCGAGTCCGCGGGCAGGACGAGGCGGTGGCTCGTGGTGTCGATGCCGGGCATGCGACCCGTTATACGGCGGCCGGCCGGCCCCGCCAGTCCCGCCTCACGCCGACCGCCGGGCGTACCCCGGGTCGATCTTCGCGAGCTCCTCCTGGAGCGCCGTGACCGTCCGCCGCACCTGGTCGGCCGTGTGCCGCGACGTGATGAAGAACCGCAGGCGGGCCGCCCGCTCCTCGACCGCAGGATAGAGGATCGGCTGCACGTTGATGCCCCGCGCGAAGAGCGCCCGCGAGAGCCGCAGCGCGTTGAGCGAGTTGCCGAGGATCACCGGCACGATGGCCGAGCCGCCCGACGGCCCCGTGTCGAGCCCGGCCTCGCGGGCGAGCTGGAGGAAGAGCTGCGCGTTGGCGTGGAGCTTCGCCACCCGCTCGGGCTCCCGCTCGAGGAGCCTGAGCGCGCCGAGCGCCGCCCCCGCCGCCGCGGGCGGCAGCCCCACGCTGTAGACGAAGCCGGGCACGGTGTACTTGAGCCAGCGGACGAGCGTCCGCGAGCCGGCGATGTAGCCGCCGCAGCTGCCGAGGGCCTTCGACATCGTGCCCATCCAGAGGTCCACGTCGGCGGCCCGGACGCCGAAGTGCTCGCCGATGCCGCGGCCCCGCGCGCCCATGACGCCGATCGAGTGGGCCTCGTCCACGAGCAGGAGCGCCTTGTGCCGCTTCGCGAGCTCCACGAACCTCGGCAGGTCGGCGTAGTCACCGTCCATGCTGTAGATGCCCTCGATCACGACGAGCACGCGGCGGTACTGGCCGCGGAGCTGCCCGAGCAGCGCGTCGGCGGCCCGCCAGTCGTTGTGCGGGAAGGGCCGCCGGCGGGCCCCGGAGAGCACGGCCCCCTGGAGAAGGCTGTTGTGGGCCAGCGCGTCGTGGAGCACGAGATCGCCGGGGCCCACGACGTGCCCGATCACGGTCTCGTTCGTGGCGTGGCCGCCCACGAACGTGATCGCGTCCTCGGCCCCCACGAACCGGGCGATCTCCCGCTCGAGCTCCTGGTGGATCGTCTTCTCGCCGGAGACGAGCCGGCTCGCCGACACGCTCGTGCCGAAGCGGTCGATCGCCGCCTTGGAGGCGGCCGCCACCTCGGGCTCGCCCGACATGCCGAGGTAGTTGTAGGTGGCCCAGCTCACCAGCTCCCGGCCGCCGATCACGGTGCGATCGTTGGCGAGCCCCTCGTGGACGCTGAAGTAGGGATTCTCGAGGCCGGCGTCGCGGACCATCGCGAAGTTCTGCTCGAGGGCCCGCACCTCCGGGAACTCGGCGATCACGTGGGCGTCGCGCGGGATCTCGGCGACCGTCCGCGCGGCCTGCGCCGCCACCCCGCCCGTCGTGGGCATGTGGTCGAGAATCGCCTCGGTCACCTCGCGGCAGGTCTCGATGACAGGCAGCACCTGCTCCGGGAAGCGGCCGCCGAAGGCCTCCTCGAGGCCCGCCACGATCTCCATCCGCTCGAGCGAGTCGAGGCCGAGTTCGACGATGTTCGTGTCGAGCGTGAGGTTCCCCGCCCGCTCCTTGGCCACGCGGCGGACGTGCTCGAAGACCGCCTGCACGACCTCCTGCGGCAGGTCCCGGTCGGGCCGCAGGCCGCCTGCCGACTCGCCCACCGGACGCTGCCGTGCGAGCCGCGGCTCCGCGACCTGGGCGGCCGGTGCGGACGCGGGCACGGCCGGGGCCATCCAGGCCACGTGCTGCTCGATAACCTCGAGCGTGCCGTCGAGGAACTGACGCCGGCAGGCGTGCCGCTGGATCTTGCCGCTCGACGTCTTGGGCACGCTGTTGGGCCGCACGAGCACGATCCCCTCGGCCGCCACCTCGTGCTCCTTCGCGAGCCGGCTGCGGATCGCCTCGAACGCGGCCGCGATCTCCGCGGGCTCGCGCTTCCCGCGCTCGAGTTCCGCGACCACGACCACCCGCTCGCGGTCCTCGTGCTCCACCGCGAAGGCCGCCACGGAGCCGGCCCGCACGAGGCCGCAGGCCTCCTCGACCGACCGCTCGATGTCCTGCGGGTAGTGGTTCCGCCCGCGGATGATGATCAGGTCCTTGAGCCGCCCGGTGACGAACAGTTCGCCGTCCTCGAAGAAGCCGAGGTCACCGGTCCGCAGGTAGGGGCCGGGATTCGGCTGCCACCGCGACACCGCGCGGCCCGGCCCGGCCGTCGCGGGCTGGGCGAGCATCGCGCCGAACGTCGCCTGCGACTCCTCGGGGCGGTTCCAGTAGCCCTGGGCCACGCTCGGGCCGCTCACCCAGATCTCGCCCACGCGGCCCGGCGGCAGCGCCTCGCAGGTCTGCGGATCGACGATGTGGACGTCCTGCCCGTCGAGCTCGCGGCCGCTGCCGACGAGCCGGCGGACGCCCGTGGCGGCGTCCTCGCGCGGCACGGCCGTGCCGGTCTCGAGGTCGGCGGCGTCGAAGGAGCGGATCACGGGCGGCTCGAACTTCATGCCGCCGGTGACCATGAGCGTGCTCTC
>JBJTPA010000252.1:0-7459 GCA_046074885.1 Planctomycetaceae bacterium | reverse complement strand
CGCGCGAGGATCAAGTATGACCCGTATCACACGTGATCCTCGCGCCGGCGCGATCACCTCGACTCGTAGCCCAGTCGCCTCGCGACTGGAATCCGCCACCCGCTTGACCGTCTCGATCACGGTGCCGTCCACCGCCGTGATCCGCTGGCCCACAGCCCCGAACCGATCATTCGGCTTGCTGCGTATCGTGTGGCCGAGCTCGACGGCGATCTCCTTGAGCGGGGCCGGATCGAAGATCGCGGCCGATTCCGAAAGGGAGCCCAAAGACGCCCGGCTGACGCCGAGCCGCTTGCGGACCTTGTCGAGGGCGCAGGCCCGCTGAAGGTCGCGCAGGCTCTCGATCGCCGGGCTGAACAGCGACATCACGATCAGTGCGCAGTACTGATCCATGAACAGCCGGCGATTGCCGGCTCGGCGATGCGCACATCCCGTGCCGAACAGGATTGCCGGGAGGGCCGAGGCGAGCGTCCGGCGAGAGGGCATGGGCAGCCCCGAGCGAGCGCTCGCGAAGGGCGCAAAAAAACTCCCGCGCGGCACGGTGCCGCGCGGGAGCGATTTGCGTCACGGGATCCGGGTGCGACCGACTACCTCAGCGAGGCGGTGGCGTCGGCCGCGGGGGCCGACGGGTCGAGCGCGAGCTCGAGCTGGTCGCCGGCCGCGAGGTCGATCGTCCTGGAGACGACCAGTTCGCGCCCCTCGACCACCGTCGAGACCTTGATCTCGTAGTTCCGCCACGCCTGGCCGGCGCGGAGGGTCGAGGTCTCGAAGTGGCGGACCTCGCCGGACGACGCGGTCATGTTGCCGGCCAGCCAGACCTTCGCGTCTGCCGGCACGCGGAGCGTCAGGCTCGTGGAGGCGGCCGCCTCCACGAACGACACCTGCGTGCGCTCGCCGGCGCCGATCGAGATGACCTTCGTCTGCTCGGCCGGCTTGCCGTCACGATCGACGGCGATCCGCACCACGAACTCGTACAGCCGCCCGGCCGCGAGGCCGCGCGACAGGAAGCGACGGACGCCGCCCGTGGACCGCGTCTCGTTGCCGTTCACGAAGACCTTGGCCTCGGAAGGCACCTCGACCACGAGCAGGGCCGCGTCGGCGGGCACCGTCTCGGTGCTCGTCGAGTCGAGCTTCAAGGGCGTCGCGGCCGGGGCCGTGATCACCTCGCCGCCGACGGTCGATGGCGTCTCGTTCATCACGCGGTAGGACTCGATCGGCATGCCGCTGGAGTAGGCGGGGGCCGCGTAGCCGCCGTACGAGCCGCCGGAACTGCCGCCCGACGAGCCGCCCGAGCTGCCACCGGACGAGCCGCCGTAGTACACGGTGCCGCCGGACGAACCGCCCGAGGAACCGCCCGACGAGCCGTGGCGGTAGGCGCGCATCGCCCGCTTGTAGGCGTGGTGGGAGCCCCAGCTGCCGCCGGACGAGCCCCACGACCCGTGGGAGCCGCCGGACGAACCGCCGCTCCACGAACTGCCGGTGCTGCCGCCCGACGAGCCGCCCGACGAGCCGCCGGAGGAGCCCCCCGACGAGCCACCCGAAGAACCGCCCGACGAGCCGTAGCCCGCGTAGCGGTGATGCCAGCCGGCGTGCACGTCGCAGGCCGCCGCGGCGACGGCGATGAACGTGACGGCTCCGGCGATCCTCATCCAGCGACGATGCGCCACCATGTCGATCAATCTCCCGAGAAAGGATTCCGTGACGGGCGCCGCCGGACCACCGAACCGTTTTCGGGGGGTCTCGGGACGCTTTCGGAGTCAAAGGGTAGTTTGCCGTCTCGGCAAATCAAGGAGACTGCGCAAACTTTGCGGATGTGGTGCTGGCGGCTCCGAGGGCGGACAAAAACCGGGAAACCGCCGGATTCGCGACGTTTTCAGGGCCGAACGACCGGTGGGGCGATCGCCGGCCGTCGCCGGTCAGGGCCGCGGTGGCGCGGGGGCCGGACCGCTGCGGATCAGCTCGATCTCGAACGCCAGCACCTCGTTGGGCCCGATCACCGGAGCCGACCCCTCGGCGCCGTAGGCGAGTTCCGGAGGGATCCACAGCCGCCACGTCGCGCCGGCCTTCATCAGCGGCAGGGCCTCCTGCCAGCCGGGCACCACGTCGCGGATCGCGAAGGAGGCCGGGGGGCCGGCGGGATCGCTGGCGTCGAACTCAGTGCCGTCGATCCGCGTGCCGCGATACCGCGCCTCGACGACGTCGTCGGGCCCGGGCGCGGGACCACTCCCCTCCTTCAGCACCTCGTACTGCAGTCCGCTCGGCCGCGTGACGACGCCCGGCCGCCTTGCGTTGGCCGCGAGGAACTCGCGTCCCTTCGCGAGGTTCGTCCGCGCCGTCTCGCGCATCCGCTCGGCGAACGCGGCCTGCCGCTCGGCCAGCACGATCTCGAAGGCCGCCAGCGCCGCCGCGAAGCGGGCCTCGTCGAGGGCCGGCTTGCCCCCGGCGAGGGCGTCGGCGATCCCCCGCGCGAGCGCCGCGCGGTCGAGCTCGAGCCCCATCCGCTCGTGGTCGGCGACGATCTCACCGCCGATGCGCTGGCCGACCGCGTAGGCGATGTCGGCCGGTGGCGCCGCGGGGGCGGCCGGCGGCGGCACGGCCTCGGGGGCGGGATCGCGGGCTCCCGCGACCGCGGGCACGAGCAGCGCCGCGGCCAGCGCGGCGACGGCGGACGGAACACCACGCATGGACGATCTCCTCGGCGGGAACGGGCTCACTCCGACGGCCGCGCCAGCGACCCGCGGGTGAGCTCCAGGAACGCGGTCTCAAGGTTGACCTCCTGCTCGCGGAGGCCGAGCAGGCCGTGCCCCTCGGCCACGAGGCGGGCGGCGAGCGGCGCATGGTCGGTGACGCCGTCGGCGAGCGCCACGACGACCTCGCCGTCGCGGACGGCGACGGCGGCGGCCTCGGGCGCCTTCTCCAGCGTGCGGGCCGCGGCCTCGGGCGGGCCCGCCACGCGGATGCGGAGCGTGGGCCGTCCGCGGACCCGGGCGAGCAGCTCGTGCACGTCGCCGCAGGCCAGGAGCCGGCCGTACTCGATGATCCCCACGCGGTTGCAGATGTCGGCCAGCTCCGGAAGGATGTGGCTCGAGACGAGGATCGTCTTGCCCATGCCCTGCAGCCGCTTGAGAAGGCCCCGCATCTCGATCCGGGCCCGCGGATCGAGGCCGCTGGCCGGCTCGTCGAGGAGCAGCACCTCGGGGTCGTGCAGGAGCACGCGGGCCAGGCCCAGCCGCTGCGTCATGCCGCGCGAGAGGCTCGTCACGAGCTCGTCGCGCTTCGAGCCGAGGTCCACCAGTTCGAGCGACCGCTCCGCCACCCGGCGCCGCTCCGGCCCCGCGATGCGGTAGGCCGCGGCGAAGAACTCGAGGTACTCGACCACCGTCATGTCGTCGTACACGCCGAAGATGTCGGGCATGTAGCCGATGGCGCGGCGGATCTCGCGCTGGTGCGTGTAGATCGAGTGGCCGCACACGTAGGCCTCCCCCCACGAGGGCGCGAGGAGCGTGGCCAGGATGCGGATCGTGGTCGTCTTCCCGGCGCCGTTGGGGCCGATGAAGCCGAACAGGTCGCCCCGCTCGAGCCTGAGCGTGAGCGACTCGAGCGCGAAGAAGTCGCCGTACTTCTTGGTGAGATCGACCGTCTCGATCATTCTGCGGGGGCTCCGGCGGCGCGGGACGCCGTGGACGGGGCGCCGAGGGGGATGACGATACGATACACGCGGGCGGCGCACGGCACGGCCTCGGGGCCGGCGACGCCGCCGGCATCGCCGACCTGCCACCCGGTCGTCCAGCCGCGCGGCGGCTCGGCGGCGGAGCCAACGAGCACCGCGCGGTCGAGCGGCAGGAGCGGCGAGAGGTCGAGCCGCGCGAGCCGCCCCGGCTCGAGGCCCGTGTAGGCGACGCCGCCCGCCGCCGCGTGGAAGCCCGCGACCTCGAGGATCCACGCGAGGTCGGTGCCCGAGCGGTCCCACCGGCCCGTCGTCTCCCGTTCCCTGACGGCTTCGCGGCGGGCCAGCGCCCCCGCGAGCGACCGCGGGCCGCGGCCGGTCTCGAGATCGTGCGACTCCCCGGGGGCCAGGTCGCCGACGTCCCACAGCCAGCCGCCGTGCGCGAGCCGGCAGCCGAGGAGTGGAAACGGCAGGCGATGCGCCACCGTGCCGCGGAGCGTGCCGCGGCCGTCGCGGGCCAGGGTCGATGCCACCACGTCGGTCGCCGTCCCCGACCAGCGGGCCTCGAACAGCCGGCTGGAGACGGCCGCCACGGGCACGCATTCGAGGGCCGCGAGCGTGTCGCCGTAGGCGTAGTCGGCCGCGGCGAGCGTGGGATGGGCCACCGTCGCGTCGATCGCGCCGAATCCGGGCCCGGCGTCGGCGAACCAGGAGATCGCGGCGTCGCCCCCCTGCCCCGCGGCGATCGCCACGTCGATCCGCGCGTTGTCCCGCCGCCAGGCCGCGAGCCACGACCAGCCGCGGACGGCGCCCGACTCCGCGTCGATGTCCACGATCTCGGCGGCCCGCGCGCCGGCTCCGGCCGCCGGCCGCCAGCGATCCGCCGCGGCCCAGGCGGCGGCGGTGAACGCGGCCACGACCGCCGGCAGCGTGAGCCAGGCCAGCCACGGCCGGCCCGACCGCGACACGAGCCACCACTCGACGGGAAAGACGCACGCCACGTAGAGCAGGCCGAGCCCGGCGATCACCGGGAACGGCACCGGGGCGATGCCGCCGTCCGCACCGGGCGCCTCGAGCGCCAGCCGCAGCTGCCCCGCGAGGTCGGGCGGCCCGGCGGCCGCCGATCCCCGGTCCGCCGCCGCCGCGCGCCGGTCGCCGAGGAGCCTCGCGAGGAGCGTGTCGGTGCCGGACCAGCCGCGAAACGGCTCGGCGTCGAGATCGAGGCCGATCCAGGTGATCGAGCCGAGGCCGTGCGGCCGCCGCACGACGAGCGGCAGGTCCGTCGGCGAGTTGCCCTCGAAGACGTCGATCGCCCCCGCGAGCGCCGCCCGGTTCGCCAGCAGCGGCACCCGCAGGTCGGCCGCGGCAGGCCGCGCGGCGAGCCCCGCCCCGCGGGCATGGGCCTCGACGGCCGCCACCCGCCGCAGCGGCACGAGTTGCTCGACCGGCCCCGGCAGCCAGCCGGCGGCGACGCCGCCGCCGAGCGCCGCCGCCGAGGCCCCCGCCGCGAGCACGAGCCGCCCTCCGTCGCGAACCCAGGCGTCGATGCCGGCCAGCAGGAAACCGTCGCCGCCCGCGATCGCCCGCCCGCAGGCGACCACCGCGTCCACGCCGTCGAGATCCCGGGCTGTCGCGACGGCGGCGCCGGAACCGCCGGGACCGGGCCCGATCACGGCGATCCGCGTGCCGGCATCGTCGCCGAGCAGTCGCGCCGCGCGACCGACCGCCGGCAGTTCGCCGATCGCGAGGATCACGCCCTCGGTCGAGGGCAGCGGCGGCGGCAGGTCGCGTTCGACGACGGCGCCCGTGGCGACCCGCTCGACGCGGACGCGGGCCGCGGGCCGGCCGAGCCTCACCGGAAAGCGGGCCCCGCCGCCGTCCGCGGCTGCGGACGGCGACCGCACGAACGCGCCGTCGGGATCCTGGACCGCGACGCGGACCTCCTCCCCGGCGGGCAGGCCCGTGACCACGAGCGGCGTCCACGATCCCGCCCGCGACACTCCGCCGAAGCCGAGGTTCACGCCGGCCGCGGACTCCGCGGCGGCGGCCGGGACCGCCAGCCAGGCGGCCAGCAGCCAGGCGACAGGCAGCCACGCGGCGGGCGCGAGCGGCGGACGGATCATGGAACGCGCCTCACGGCTTGTCCGCGTCGGGGCAGGTGCAGGCGAATCGGCCGCAGCCCGGGCATCCCGAGCCGTACTTCCGCCGCACCGCCTCCTCGAGGTCCACGCCCGCCACGTTCGCGATCGTGGCGAGCCAGGCGAGCACGTCGGCGAACTCGAGCGCGAGCGCCTCGCGGGCCGCCTCGCCGCCTCCTCCGGCCGCGTGCTCGCGGAGCGCCGTGGACAGCTCGCCGATCTCCTCGACGAGCCACATGAACGTCCCCTCGACGCCGCGGGCGGCGTCCTTGTCGTGGTACATGGCGCGGATCAGCGACTGGAGTTCGCCGAGGGTCATCGGTGTCGCTCCCGCGGCACGAACCACGGATAGATGGCCGGCACGACGAACGCCGTGAGCAGCGTGCTCGTGACGATGCCGCCGATCACGACGGTGGCCAGCGGCCGCTGGATCTCCGCGCCGGACGAGGTCGCCAGGGCCATCGGCAGGAAGCCGCGGCTGGCCACGAGCGCCGTCATGAGCACCGGCCGGATGCAGACGTCGGCCGTCGCCACGGCGGCGTCGCGGGGCGACATCCCCCCCTCCCGCGCGTGCTCGGCGCCGGCCACCCAGACGAGGCCGTTGAGCACCGCCACGCCGAACAGCGCCACGAATCCCACGCCTGCGGCGATCGAGAAGGGCATGCCGCGCAGCGCCAGCGCCGCCACGCCCCCCGAGGCCGCCACGGGCACCGCCACGAAGATCAGCATCGCCAGCCGCAGCGACTTGAAGCTCGTGTAGAGCAGCATCGCGATCAGGCCGAGCACCACCGGCGTGATGAGCGCGAGCCGTCGGCTCGCCGAGAGCAGGTTCTCGAAGTCACCCCCCCAGGCGATCGTGTAGCCATCCGGCAGCGGCACCCGCTCGCGGATGCGGGCCTGGGCCTCCTGCACGAAACTCGCCACGTCGCGGCCACGGACGTTGGCCGACACGAACGTGCGGCGCCGCGAGTTCTCGTGCTCGATCGACGGCGGCGTCTCCTCCACGGTGATGTCGGCCAACTCGCCGAGCGGCACCGGCCGCGCCCCGGCCGAGTCCACCGGGATCTGCGGGACGAGCGCCTCGTCCTCGCGCCACGACCGGGGGAACTTCACCATGAGCGGGAAGCGCGGCCGGCCCTCGTAGACGACGCCCGTCTGGATCCCGCCCATGGCGGCCACCGTGCGCATGACGTCGATGCCGTCGATGCCGTGGCGGGCGAGCTGGTCCTGCCGGGCGTCGATCTGCAGCGTGGGCACGTTGGCCTGCATGTCGGCGCGGACGTCGGCGACGCCGGGGATGTCACGCAGCACGGCCTCGATCCGCTTGCCGAGGTCGCCGAGCGTGCCCAAGTCGTCGCCATAGACGAGCACGGCCACGTCGGCCTTCACCCCGGCCACCAGCTCGTCGACCCGCATCTCGATCGGCTGGCTGAAGCCGAACTTGGCCCCCGGCACGGCCTCCGTCAGCGCCCCAGACATCCGCTCCACGAGGTCGTCGCGGGTCGTGCCCGCGGGCCAGGCAACGCGTGGTTTCAGCATGACCCACACGTCGGTCTGCTGCACGCCCATGATGTCGTTGGCGATCTCGGGCCGGCCCGTCTTGCAGAACACGGTCCGCACCTCCGGGAAGCCGAGGAGCACCTTCTCGACGCGGCCC
>JBJTPA010000251.1:0-12626 GCA_046074885.1 Planctomycetaceae bacterium | reverse complement strand
TCGCCGTCGGTGAGGTCCACGATCCCCACGCGGGCGCCCTGGGCAGCCAGCAGCGCCAGCGTGCCGCCGCAGCCGATCTCCACGTAGTCGGGATGCGCGCCCACCGCGATCACGTCGAGCGGCGGCGGCAGCTGGTCGGAGGTCATGCGGGCTTCGTGGCCGCGATGAGGAACACGGGATTGAGCGCCTCGAAGCGGATGCGGTCGAGCTGCTCGACGCCGCGGGCGATGTTGACCATCCAGTAGGCGGGGTCGCCGGAGCGGGCCCGCAGGAGGGCGTGGACGGCCGCGAGGTTCTCGATCGAGTTGCAGGCGGTGACGAGCCGGCCGCCGCGGGCGAGCCGCGCCCAGGCCTGCTCGACGAGCATCGCACGTCGCGGCCGCTGCCGCCGACGTAGATGGCGTCGGGGTCGGGCAGCGGACCCCAGGCCTCGGGCGCCCGCCCGAGCACCGGCCGCAGGTTCGCCACGCCGAACCTCCGCGCGTTCTCCACGATGAGCTTCTGGTCGTCGGGGTCCATCTCGATCGCGTAGACCGTGCCCTCGCGGGCGATCCTCGCGGCCTCGAGGCTCACCGAGCCGCTGCCCGCCCCCACGTCCCAGACCACGCTCGCGGGCTTGAGCGCGAGTTCCGCGAGGGCCAGGGCCCGGACCTCCGCCGGCGTGAGCAGCCCGCGCTTGGGCCGCGACTGGAGGAAGCTCTCGTCCGGGTTGCCGAACAGCCGCATGCCCGCGGCCGCCGCCGCGTCGGGGGCCGGCGCCCGCCGCACGAGGATCATCACGTTGAGCGGGCCGAAGGAGTCGCGGGCGATGTCGGCGAGGCTGCCCTGCGTGACCCGCTCGTCGGGCGAGCCGAGGTTCTCGCAGACGTAGGCCTGGAAGTGGTCGATCCCCTCGTCGAGGAGCGCCCGCGCCACCGCCGCCGGCGGCCACTGCTCGCTCGTGAACAGTCCCGCCGTGTCGGAGCCCCGGACGCGGTCCACGACCCGCTCGATCGACTGGCCGGCGAGGTTGGCGAGGAAGGCCTCCTCCCACGACTCCTTCACGCGGGCGAACGCCAGCTGCATGCTGCTCACGTGGGGCACGACCTCGAAGCGGTCCTTGCCGAGCCTCGAGCAGACGTAGCGGGCCGTGCCGTAGAAGAGCGGGTCGCCCGAGGCCAGCACGACGATCCGGCGGTCGCCGGCCGCCTCGATCCGCTCCACGAGCTCGTCGAGCCCGGCGGCGGCCTGGAGCCGGGCCCGCAGCGGCTCGGGCAGCACGGCCGCGCTCGAGGCCGGGCCGACGAGCACGTCGGCCGACTCGACGAGCCGCCGGGCGTGCGCGGTCATCCCATCGACGCCGTCGTCGCCGATGCCGACGATGTGGATCTTGCCCTGGGCCACGGCGCGAGCCTTTCCCGGGGACGCGCCCCGGCGTCGTGCGGACGGCTCAGGCCTGGAACGAGCTGCCGCAGCCGCAGGTCTTCTTGGCGTTCGGGTTGTTGAACGTGAAGCCCCGCTTGTCGATGCCGTCGTGGAAGTCGAGCGTCGTGCCGTCGAGGAACAGGTCGCTCTTCTTGTCCACGACCACGGCCACGCCATGCTGCTCGGTCCGCGTGTCGGCCGCCGGGTCGAACTGCGTGTCGAAGCCGAGCGAGTAGCTGAAGCCGCTGCAGCCGCCGCCGGACACGCCGACGCGGAGCACGGTCGTCGCCCCGAGGTTCTGCTCGGTGATGATCTTCCTGACCTCGCTGGCGGCCTTTTCCGTAAGCGTGACCGACATGGAATCTCTCCTCCTCCGGGAAAACTCGTCTCGCGACCCGCGGCCCGGATATCGCAGGCCCGCTTGTGAAAATGATAGTCCCGCCGGCGGCGCGGGCCAAGCCCCGGACGGCCGCCACCGCGTAGTCGGCCGTCACGCTCATCCAGCCGGCCTGCTGGCCCGGCCCGTCCGGAGAGACGACCCAACCGCTGGCCAGGCCGCCGAGGTGCCGCTGGCTGCAGCGGTCGCACGTGAACACGGAGCCCACGGCCGAGCCGGCGATCCGCGTCGTCCACCGCATCGCCGTCGTGAGCCGCATCGTGCGTCCTCCCGCCGCGGACGTTCCTACCCCACGGTCAGAGCCGTCGCAGTTCCGCGACGCCGGCGGCGATCCGCGCGGCCGCCTCGTCCACCTCGGCCGCGGTCGTGAACCGCGACAGGCCGAACCGCAGGCTCGCCCGGGCCTCGTCCTCCGACAGGCCGAGCGCGAGCAGCACGTGGCTCGGCCGCGGGCTCTCGGACGAGCAGGCGCTGCCCGAGCTCAGCGCGAGCCCGTCGGCTGCGAGCGTCGCCAGGAGCGTCTGGCCGTCCACGCCCTGCACCCGCACGTTGAGTCTGTTCGCGAGCCGCAGCGCCGCTCCGGCCGCATCGGCCGCGTCGAGCGGCGGGCCGTTGAGCGCGAGCCCCGGAACGCCCGCCGCGAGCCGCTCCCAGAGCCGGTCGCGGAGCGCCCGCATCCGCGGCACCTCCTCCGCGAGCCCCTCGACCGCGAGCCGCGCCGCCTCCGCGAGGCCCACGATCCCCGGCACGTCGAGCGTGCCGCTCCGCATGCCCCGCTCCTGCCCGCCGCCGTACACGAGCGGATCGACGCGGACGGCCCGCCGGCGGCGCCGCACGTAGAGCGCGCCCGCCCCCTTCGGCCCGTGGAACTTGTGCGCGGAGAAGCTGGCGAGGTCGGCGCCCAGGGCCTCGACGTCCACGGGGAGCCGGCCGACGGCCTGCGCGCAGTCCACGTGGACGAGCACCCCGACGCGGTGCGCGATCTCCGCGATCGCGCGCACGTCCTGCACGACGCCGATCTCGTTGTTGGCCAGCAGGATCGACACCAGGAACGTCCCCGGCCGCATGGCGGCCGCGAGGTCCGCGGGCCTGATCCGCCCCGGCACGCCGCCCTCGCCGCGCTGCGGACAGACCCCCAGTCGCGTGACGGCGTGCCCCTGCCGCTCGAGGTGCTCGACCGGATCCAGGACGGCGTGGTGCTCGGTGGCGACGGTGACGACATGCCGCGGCGCGTCGAACGACGCGGGCCCGGCACCGGCCCGCTTTGCCGCGCCGAGGATCGCGAGGTTCGCGCTCTCGGTGGCGCCGCTCGTGACCACGATATCGCCCGGCTCCGCCCCGATCGGCGCGGCGAACGAGGCCCGCGCCGCCTCGACGGCTTGGTGGGCCTCGCGGCCCATCTCGTGGGTCGTGCTGCCGGCGTTGCCGTAGCGGTCGGTGAGCCACGGCAGCATCGCCTCGAGCACGCGCGGGTCGAGCCGGGTGGTCGCGTGGTTGTCGAGGTAGATCATGATCCTCCGATCCTACCCCGCCCACCAACAGACCGCCGGGCTGGAGGCCCGGCTCATCGAGAGCGACCGGAGGGTCGCCAAGAAAACTGAGGGCACGAAGCCGAAGTTTTCGTGAAGACACCGCTGGAGGCCCGGCTCATCGAGAGCGACCGGAGGGTCGCCAAGAAAACTGAGGGCACGAAGCCGAAGTTTTCGTGTTCAGATTCCACCCGCGGCGATTGCGTCGAGCGTGATCTGCGACCAGGTCTCGAACCGGTCGCGATCGGCGAGCAGCGCCGCGAGCGGCTCGAAGCCGCACTCGACCAGTTCACTCTCCCGCGACGCCACCTCGGGCCGTTCCAGCTCGAGCACGTGCACGATCCCGAGGTGCACGCTGCCGACGGCGTTGGAGTCGTCGTTGATGAGGCCCGCGCAGCGGGCCGTCCACGCCCCGCCGATGGCGATCTCCTCGGCGATCTCGCGCCGCATGCCGGCGTCGTACGACGTGTCGTCGCCGTGCTTGCCGTCGGTGCTCGAGATGTGGCCGCCGATCCCGACCGACCGCTTGGCCCGCAGCCGGGCCTCGCTCTGGCCGCCGCCGCGGGTGTAGGCGAAGTAGTGGGGCGCCCCGGCGGCGTCCCGCCACGAGAGGACGCAGTAGGGAATCAACTGCTTGAACGACGGGTCGTCCTCGACCGTGGCCCGCGGCCGCCACGACGTGTGCCGCGGGTCGAGGATCGCCGGCAGGTAGGCGGCGGTGTCGGCGCAGAAGCCCTGGAACGCGCCCACGCGGTCGAAGAGCGACCGCGGCACGACCAGCACGTCCTCGCGGGGGAAGGTGTTCATGGCCGCACAGGATAGCCGAAACCCGGCGCCGTCACTCGATCAGCATGGCATCGCCGTAGCTGAAGAAGCGGTAGCGCTCGCGGACGGCCTCGGCGTAGGCCCGGAGCACGAGATCCCGGCCGGCAAGGGCGCTCACCAGCACGAGCAGCGTGGTCCGCGGCATGTGGAAGTTCGTCATCAGGCAGTTCACAGCGCGGAACCGGAAGCCGGGCGTGATGTAGAGGCTCGTGAAGCCGCTCCACGCGGCGATCTCCCCGCCCCGGGCGGCGGTTTCGAGCGTCCGCACGGCCGTCGTGCCGACGGCCACCACCCGGCCGCCGCGGGCCCGCGTCTCCCGCACCGCCGCGGCCGTCTCCGGCGGGCACTCGCACCACTCGGCGTGCATCTCGTGGTCGTGGATCCACTCCGCCGTGATCGGCCGGAACGTGCCCAGGCCCACGTGGAGCGTGACCGCCGCGCGGCCCACGCCGCGGGCCTCGAGCGCCGCGAGCAGCCCGGGCGTGAAGTGGAGCCCCGCGGTGGGCGCCGCGGCCGCGCCGCTCTCCCGCGCGAACACGGTCTGGTAGCGGTCGCGGTCGTCGGGCCGCTCCTCGCCGCCGCGGATGTAGTCCGGCAGCGGCACGCGGCCCACGCGGTCGAGCAGCGCCGCGGGCGGCCCGGCCGCGTCGGGCCGGGCGAGCCACGCGCCCCCCTCCGCGCGGCCGGCGAGTTCGAGCGTCGCGGCGTCGGCGCCGGCACGGTCCACGAGGATCACCCGCTCGCCGATCGCGGGCCGGCCGCGGGTCTGCGCGAGCACCACCCACGCGCCGGCATGCGGCCCCGCGGCCTCCACCCGCAGGAAGAGGCCCTCCCAGCGGCCGCCGGTGGCGGCGCGGCGGCCGACGAGCCGCGCCGGCACGACGCGGGTGTCGTTCACCACGAGCAGGTCGCCGGGCCGGAGGATCTCCGGCAGGTCGCGTACCCGGCGGTGGGCGAGCGTGCCGTCGGCGCGCCGGATGTGCAGGAGGCGGGCAGCGGCCCGATCGACGAGCGGCTCCTGCGCCACGAGCTCGCGCGGCAGGTCGTAGTCGTAGAGGTCGGCAGCGGCGGACGGATCGGCGGCGGCCATCGCCCCGGAGACTACCCATTTTGCGGCCCCCGCAGGAGCCTCGCGCTTCCGCGATCACCTCGTCTCGTGGCCCAGTCGCCTCGCGACTGGAATCCGGCCCGCGGATCGACCGCACAATCCGGTCGCGAGGCAACCGGACCACGGGTCGGATCACGCGTGAGGATCAAGTGTGACCCGTATTACACTTGCGGGATGGAGTCCGCGAGCGTCCACACGAGCGTCCTGCCCGCCGAGGTGCTGGGCCTGCTCGAAGTGCGGCCCGGCATGCGGGTGGTGGACGGCACGCTCGGCGGCGGCGGCCACGCGCGGCTGCTGGCCGAGGCGGTGGGGCCCACGGGGCTCGTGATCGCGATCGACCGCGACCCGGCGGCGATCGAGCGGGGCGCCCGCGAGCTCGCCGGCTTGCCGGTGCGGTTCGCGCAGGCCAACTTCTGCGACCTGCCCGAGGTGCTCGACGCGCTTGCGATCGACCGCGTGGACCGGGTGCTCCTCGACGTCGGCCTGTCGAGCGACCAGCTCGCCGACGACGACCGCGGCTTCTCCTTCGACTCCGACGGCCCGCTCGACCTGCGGTTCGACCCCACCGAGGGCGAGCCGGCCTGGCGGCTCGTCAACCGGATGCGGCCCGAGACGCTCGCCGACATCATCCACGAGTTCGGCGAGGAGCGGTTCAGCCGACGGATCGCGCGGCGGATCGCCGCGGCCCGTGAGCGGGAGCCGATCCGCTCCGCCAGGGCGTTCGCGAGGCTCGTGATGTCGGCCATCCCCAGGCAGAGCCCGCCGCCGCGGATCCACCCGGCCACCCGCACGTTCCAGGCCCTGCGGATCGCGGTCAACCAGGAGCTCAAGAGCCTGCGGATCGCGCTCGAGCGGATTCCCACGCGACTCGCACCGGGCGGCCGCCTCGCGGTGATCTCGTTCCACTCGCTCGAGGACCGGCTCGTGAAGGAGGCCTTCCGCAACCGGCAGGTGTGGGAAGCCCTCACGCGGTCGCCCGTCGAGGCCTCGGCCGCCGAGGTGGCCCGCAACGCCCGCAGCCGCTCGGCGAAGCTCCGCGTGGCCCAACTCGCGGCCGGCGACGCGGCCGCCTGAATCCCGAAGGCCACCCCGACCGCCCGGATTGCCGGGGCCGACCGGTCTGGCGGCGGCCGGCGGTTTTCACGATGCTCCGCGGCCCTTCGGGCATTCCCGCCCCGGTTGCGCGCATGGGTCGCGAGAAGACAATCCTGCTCGGCTTCCTCGGCATGCTCGCCGGCGTGTTCGTCGGCGCGCTGTCGCTGAAGCTGCTCGTGCCGCGGCCCCCGACCGGCACCGGGCCCGACATCCGCACGGAGGCCGCCGTGACGCGGCAGGAGCGGGTCGAGCCCCCCGCGCCGACGCCGGGCGGCTGGGACTTCGCCGCCGCGCCGCCGCTCGTTCCCGACCCGCCCGCGGCGACCGCCACGGTGGACGCGCCGGTGGAGCCGCCGCCGGCACCGACAGGGACGTCGCGGTTCAGCCGGTTCGCGCCGCCGACGCCGGACACAAACCCACCTCCGCCCGCCGCCATGCCGATCATCGACGCCGAGGTGACGCCCGCCGCGTGGCGGCAGCCCGAGCCGGTCGTGGAGCCGCCGGTCGCCACGTTCGTCGCCACGCCGATCGCCGGCGACTACGTCGTGCGGGACGGCGACTCGTGGTGGGGCGTGGCCGAGCGGGCCTACGGCGACGGCCGTCTCTACCGCGCCCTCTTCGCCTGGAACCGCTCCCGTGATCCGCGGATCACGCTCGCCCCCGGCACGCGGCTCGACGTGCCGCCCCTCGACCGCCTCGAGGCCGCGTGGCCGCGGCTCGCCGCGCCCCGCTGATACGGGTCACACTTGATCCTCACGCGTGATCCGACCCGTGGTCCGGTTGCCTCGCAACCGGATTGTGCGGTCGATCCACGGGCCGGATTCCAGTCGCGAGGCGACTGGGCCACGAGACGAGGCGATCGAGGGATCGAAACCGACCGTCGTCCGTCAGAGCGGCCGCAAGTCGATCCACCGGTTCTCGGCCGGGGAGCGCGCCACGGGCCGCTCTCTGACCATGCCGTTCCGTGACGTGAACACCGGGACGATGCAGGCGTCCTGGACGCGGCGGCAGCCCGCGTCTCACTTCGCCGGCTTCACGACGCCGAACTTGTACTGCTTGTTCGTCGCGTCGAAGTCCTCGTCGCCGAAGCCGTTGTTGAGCTTCACGTTCATGTACGTGTACTCCTCGAGCAGCACCGGCGGCTCGCCAGGCGCCGTCGGCCAGTCGTAGGCCTCGAAGCGTGTCGGGATCTTCATCTCGTCGTCGATGAACACGCGGGCGAGGTGGTAGCGGAAGACGGGCCGGGGATCGGGATGCTGCACCTGGATGCAGGTGCAGACGCGGCCGTTGACCTTCGCACCTGGAAAGAAGTTGACCGTGCACTCGGCGAACTGCGAGTCGTGCTCGGCCACCTCGATCAGCTTCTTCGTGAGGTTCTCGACGCCGATCTCGGTGATCGGATAACGCTGCCCGGACATCGCGACCGGGCCGTCGGGCGGCAGTTCGAGCGTGCCCGCCATCGCCCGCACGCCGCTGCCCGCGTGGGCCAGCATGTTGTCGTTGTTCCGGCCCTTCACCCAGACCACCTCCTGCCCCTTGACCTCCTCGGGGGCGAGAAAGTTGAGATACACGCTGAGCGGCTCGTGGCGAACCTTCACGAAGATGAACTGCCGCTCGCCGAGCTTGCCGTCCACCATCTCCCGCTTGACCATCGTGCAGGAGTAGTCCTTGATGTTGGCGCGGATGCCATCGAGGCCGGCCTTCGCCATGGCGATGGCGGGGGCCAGGGGATGCTCGCCCGCGGCGGCGGGCTGCAGGGCGGAGGCCGGGGCGGCCGAATCCTCGCCGCGCACCGGCGCGGCCGTCGAGAGGACGAGGAGCGAGGCCAGCGTGATCCCGCCCGCGACGAACTTCCGCATCGATCGAACCCTCCGTGGCCCGCAACACCGGCGGGATCCGTCCCGCCCTCCCCGCGCCGCCACATCGGCGGCGGCACGGTGGATTGGTCTCATGTCCATCGCCGCACCAGACCTCCCACATTGAGCCGCCGGCCCGGGCTCCGGACGAGCGGCAGATCCGAAACGACCGGACGTGCGGCGGGAGGGTACCGGGCGCCGCCGCGGTCCCGCCACCCCACTTTCGCCCCTGTTTCCGCCGGGGCAAGCCTCGTGGCGGGGCAGCCTTGCCCCTCCATGGGCCGCGAACCATGCTGGACGACCCGCGAAACTTCCCGCAGCGGCCCTCCGGCCGCGCGGCCCCCGGCGGCCGGTCCACCCCTCCGACCCCGCATGGCCCAGACCGACCTGATGTCACTGCCCGGCGGCCTCCAGGCCGCCCGTGTCGAGTCGCTGCCCTTCGGGGAGAACACCTACGTGGTGTTCCGGCCCGGCGCCGGCGAGTGCGTGATCGTGGACCCCGGCTTCGAGCCCGACGCGATCGTGGCGGCGGTCGAGGACCTGGGGCTCGAGCCGCGGGCGATCCTCCTCACCCATGGACACTCCGACCACATCGCCGGCAACGCCTCCCTGCGGGAGCGGTGGCCGGGCCTCCCGATCCTCGTCGGCCGCCACGACGCGCCGAAGCTCACCGACCCCGAGCAGAACCTCTCCGCGCCTTTCGGCCTCCCGCTCACGAGCCCGCCCGCCGACCGCCTCCTCGACCACGGGGAGTCGCTCGCCGTCGCGGGGCTCGCGCTCGAGGTCCGCGAGATCCCCGGCCACTCCCGCGGCCACGTGGTGTTCGTCGTCCGGGAGTGCGAGCCGCCGGTCGTCCTCGGCGGCGACGTGCTCTTCCACGAGAGCGTGGGCCGCACCGACTTCCCCGACGGCGACGCCGCCGCGCTCGCCGCCGGCATCCGCGGCCGCCTCTACACGCTTCCCGACGACGCGGTCGTGCTCCCGGGCCACGGCCCGGCGACGACCGTCGGCCACGAGCGCCGCCACAACCCGTTCGTGCCCGACCGGCCCGGCGAGGATTGACCGCCTCCGTCGCACCCGCCGAAGATGCCCTCCATGATCTCCCCGGCCCCCCGCCAGGCCCCCGTCGACGCCCACCCGCCGCGGCACTCCGCGCAGCGTTCGGCGCTGTGCCGCGCGGCCGGCCTGTCCCTGGCGGCGCTCGCCCGCCTGCTCGCCGGGGCGAGCGTCCGCTGGATCGCGAGCCAGCCCGACACCTGCCAGCGGGTCTACTTCGCCAACCACACCAGCCACCTCGACGCGCTCGTCATCTGGTCGTCGCTGCCCCAGGCGGTCCGCGAAGTGACGCGACCGGTGGCGGCCAAGGACTACTGGTCGCGCGGCCTCGTCCGCCGCTGGCTCGCCGAGGAGGTGTTCGACGCCATCCTCATCGACCGCACCGACATCAAGGTGCACCAGAGCCCGGTGGACCTCATGCTCCGCGAGGCCGGCACCACCCACTCGCTGATCGTGTTTCCCGAGGGGGGCCGAAGCGTCACCGGCGAGGTGGAGGAGTTCAAGAGCGGGCTCTTCTACCTCGCGAAGAAGCGGCCCGACATCGAGCTCGTGCCCGTGCACATCGACAACCTCAACCGCGTGCTGCCCCGCGGCGAGTTCCTGCCCGTGCCGCTGCTCTCGTGCATCAGCTTCGGGCCGCCCCTGTGGCTCGAGTCGGGCGAGGCCAAGCCCGATTTCCTCGCCCGCGCCCGCCGCGCCGTGCTGGCCCTCAAGGAATGACGCGGCCATGAACGACCTGCGAACCATCGCCCTGGTCACGAGCGTGCTCGGGCTGCTCTCGGCGGCCACGGTCGTGGGGCAGTTCCTCAAGCGCCACCCCGACCGCGGGCTCGACGCGGCCGCCGTCCGCACGTTCAACCTCCGGCTCCGCGGCTGGTGGATCCTGTGCACCGTGCTGGCCGCCGCCTTCTGGCTGGGCACCGCGGCCACCGTCGTGCTCTTCGCGCTGGTCTCCTTCTGGGCCCTCCGCGAGTTCATCACGCTCACGCCGACGCGGAAGGGGGACCACCGGGCGCTGTTCTGGGTGTTCTTCCTGTTCCTGCCGCTGCACTACGTGCTCGTGGGCCTCAACCGCTACGACATCTTCAGCGTCTTCCTGCCGGTCTACGCCACGCTCTTCGTGCTCACCCGCGTGGCGGTGGCGGGCGACTACAAGCGGTTCCTCGAGCGGACCGCCAAGATCCAGGCGGGCCTCGTCGTCTGCGTCTACTGCCTGTCGTTCGCGCCCGCGCTCCTGCTCGTGCCGATCGGCGGCCCCGCCGGCCCCGACCGCAGCGCCACCTTCCGCCTGCTCTTCTTCCTCATCCTGCTCGTGCAGTTCGCCGACTGCATGCAGTACGTCTTCAGCCGGATGCTCGGCCGCCGGCTCGTGGCCCCCGCGGTCAGCTCGAACCGCACCTGGGAGGGCCTCCTCGGCAGCGCCACGAGCACGGCCCTGCTGGCCGCCGTGCTGTGGTGGGCCGCGCCCCCCTTCGAGCCCTGGCAGGCGTCGCTCGCCGGCCTCGTGGTGGCGGTGATGGGCTTCGCCGGCGGGATGACGATGAGCGCGATCAAGCGCGACCGCGGCGTGAAGGACTACGGCACGCTCGTGGTTGGCCACGGCGGCGTGCTCGACCGGATCGACTCGCTCTGCTTCGCGGCCCCGGTCTTCTACCACCTGACCCTGCTCGTCACCGGGGTCAGGCTGGCGTGACCCGCCGGCCCGGCCGTCAACGGCGGAGCGTGGCCGAGTCGTCGCCCGCGCGGCCCGCCTGGCGGGCGTAGATCGACTGGCGGCCCACCGTGCTCGTGACCGCGGCCGCTGGGGGCCGTGGTGCCGCCGGTCGGACCGGCTCGTCGGGACTCTGGCCGCGGGCCGTGGCGGCGAACGTGGCCGGCGCGGCCGGCACGGCCGCCGCCACCGACGCCGGCGGGGCCGGGCAGCCCTGCTTCACCCAATCGAGCCAGACGTGCTGCATCTGCGCCACGCCCGGCACGCCGTAGTGCTTCGCGAGCGCCGCCGACCAGTTCTCGTTCGCCAGGCCGTCGGCCACGAACTGCATGTACTTGTGCCGCCCGCCCCGCTCGATGAGGTAGCGGGCCAGCGAGTAGCCCTGCGAGTAGAGCGGCAGCACGTCGGCCGGATACTCCTTCATCGCGAACATCTCCGGAAACGCGATCCCACGGCCCGTCGTCAGGAACTCCATGAGCATGCGGTGCTGGCGGGCCCGCTCCACGGGGTGCTCGACGGTCGTGCAGGCCCCCTCGTCGGCCCAGCGGGGCAGCGGCCGGCGGAAGTGGCTCGCGAAGATCGTGTGGGTGATCTCGTGGGGCAGCACCGAGTCGAGGATCCGCTCCTCGCTGCCCTGGATGGTCATCGTCCAGTTGAAGACCTCCCCCTTGTCGAACACGAAGCTCGTGGCCCCGCCGGCGCCGAGGTGGGGCGCGACCTGGGCCGTGATCGGGCAGGGGCGGCTCCAGCGGGGCAGCGCCGTGCCGAGCCATTCGAGCGCCAGCGTGTGGCGATACTGCTCGGCGGCGTCGCCGATCCGACGGGCCAGGGCCTCGGTCGGGGCGTCCACGAGGAAGTTCGCCGTCCGGTAGCCGGCCGCCTCGGCCGATGCCGCGATCGCGACCAGCCCGACTGCCGCGACGCACCGCGCCGCCATCCGCCGCGACATCGCCCCGCTTTCGGCCGTCGTGCCTCGCGCCATGCCCGTCTCCGCATCCATGCACCGCGGGATTCACGCGGGCGGCGTCCCTGCCGCCCGGGCCGTGGTCCGGCGCGGGGGGCGGAACGTAGCGGCGGTGCCGCGCGCGGGCCAGCCCGCTTTGCGCGGCGTGACCTGCAGGCTTTGGGAAACCTGGGCGGCGTCAGGAGGATCGCCGCGCGGCCCGGCCGCCGGCGCTCGCCGTCCACGTCAGCAGGCCCGCGACGACGAGCGCGGTCGTGGCCAGCGCCCGCGGCGGCACGCTCCCGTCGGCCGCGGGCGCCACGCGGACCGCGAGCGGCTCGTCCGCGGTGACCTCGACGACGACGGCGGCGCCGCCGGCCGCCCCCGCGCCGCGCCAGGCCTCCTCGTCCACCGGGCCGCGGTCCGCACGCCGCAGCGCCGCGAGGGCCTCCAGCCGCTCCCGCTCGACGCCCTCCACGCCGGCGGCCATCTGCGCGCAGGCCGCCGCGATCCGCTCGTCGGCCGCACGCCGCGCCGCCGCCAGCGCCGCGGCGTCGAGCGGACGCGCCGGGGACACCACCGCCAGGTCGCACCAGGCGGGCGGTCGCACGGTCCACAGCACCGGCGGTCCGGGAAGCCCCTCGAGCAGGGGCGCCGCGAGCGACGACCGTCCGACGCCGGCGCGATCGGCCGCGTCGCCGG
>JBJTPA010000250.1:0-12099 GCA_046074885.1 Planctomycetaceae bacterium | reverse complement strand
CGATCGACCGCCGGGCCGTGCCCGTAAGGTTCGTGTTGCTCGACAGGTCGAGATCGACGAGGTCCGGGAACGCGGCCACGATCGTGGCGACGGCCACGTCCGTGACGCCGCTGTTGGTGAGGGCGAGGGCGTCGAGGTGCTTCAGGCCCGCGAGCCGCTCGACCGCCGCGTCGTCGAGGTCGCGGCAGTTGTGGATCTGCAGTTTCCGCAGGCCGGCCAGGTCGCCGAATGCCGCGATGTCGTCCGGCGTCAACCCGGAGCCTTCCTGCACCACGATCTCCGTGATGCCGCCGGCCGGCCCGGAGCCGCCGGGCTGCGTCACGTACTTCGCGTTGGCACCCAGGGCATCGAGTCGCCGTGCCACCGTGGCGTCATCGCCACGGGCGGCAAACCCGGCGACGCACACCGCCGCGACCACCGCCGGCCACACGGACATCGTCCCGCGCATCGTCCGCCGCATCGCCTCGTCCTCCCGTGAGCCCGCGGAGCCGGCGGTCAGCCGTCGAGCGTGTAGCCGGCCGGATACTTCGGCTTGATCAGGTCGGCCACCCGGGGCGTCTTCAGGGCCGCCAGGTTCGTGACCGCAAGATCCTTCGCGTTCCACTCGACCGTCTCGCCCCAGTCGCCCATTGCACCCTTCTCGCCCCCCTGGGCTGCGGCCCACACGGCCAGGTTGCCCAGCAGCACCGTCTCGGTCATCGGGCCGGCGCGGTCGATGAAGTTCGATTTTGCGAGCCGCGGCTTGCCCTCCCGCTTGGCCCGGAAGAGCTCGAACATGTGGTTCACGTCGCTGCCCTTGCCCTGATCCTCGGCCTTCTCGTAGTCGACCTTCACCTTCTCGACGCCACGGAGTTCGTAGTGCCCGCAGTAGTCGTCCGTGCTATAGAAGGCCCCCTTCTCGCCCACCACGAGCACGCCGCTGTCCGACACGTTCTCGATGCCCCACTTCTCGAACACCTCGGCCGGCGGCTTGTTGCCCTTGCGGTCGTACCACCAGAAGGGGATCGCCGGCCGCTTGGCCGTCGCGGGAAAGCGGAACTCGATGATCGAGCTGGCGGGGAAGCTGTCGAAGTCGTGCCCCGTGGTCCGCGCCCTCACGGAGACGGGATCGCGAAGATCGCAGGCCACGAACGGCACCGTCCACTGGTGGCAGGCCATGTCGCCCAGCGCACCGGTGCCGAAGTCCCACCAGCCGCGGTGCTGGAAGGAGTGGTAGAGGCCCGGCCAGAACTCGCGGAACGGGGCCACGCCAATCCAGCTCTTCCAGTCGAGCCGCTCGAGCGCCTTGGCGATCTCCTCCTTCTTCTTGGCCACGAGGTCGGCGACGATCTTCCTGGCCTCCTCCTCCGTGGCGTCGTCGGCCTCCTTGCGGGCCTCGGCCTCGTAGCGGGCCAGGTCCATCCGCCGGCCCGGGCCCTGGGCCCACACGGGCCGGTTCGACCAGGCGTAAACCTCCTTGAGCGTGCCCAGCACGCCGGACTCGATCTGGGCGATCGCCTCGCGCGACGAGTCGAGGGCCGTGCCCTGGTTGCCCATCTGCGTGCACACGCCCTTGCCCGCCATCTCCGCCGCGACCTTCGCCAGCAGCCGGGCCTCGTAGATCGTCCGCGTCAGCGGCTTCTGCGTGTAGCAGGAGATGCCGCGCCGCATCGCGTCGAGCGTGACCGGGGCGTGCATGTGGTCGGGGGTGCTGATCGTGACGATGTCGATGTTCCGGCCGTGCCTGTCGAACAGTTCGCGGTAATCCGTGAACCGCCCGGCGCCCATGAACTTCTCGGAGTTCGACTTCTTCTCCAGCGTGTTGCGGTCGACGTCGCAGATCGCGACCACGTCGCCGAAGAGCGCCGCGTTGTCCGCGTCGCCGCCTCCCTTGCCCCCGACCCCGATGCAGGCGACGTGGGGCCGCTCGATGGCCGAGTTGCTCCACGCCAGGCGGCTGCCGGCCGCCACGAAGTAGCCGGCACCGGCGAGGGAGGTCTTCTGCAGGAAACTGCGACGGGATGCGCGGGCCATGACCGGGTTCCTCGGGAAGCGGCGGCGGGGCGGCTCGATGCCGCGAACCCGGACGTTCGCCGACGAGGATAACAGACCACGGACCGGCCGGCCCGGCCGTCCGGGGCGTTGCCAAACCCGCCCGGCGGGACGGTGACGCCGGAAACTGCGGAGGGTGTGCCGCCTGGAGCGGCGACGACCGTCCGGGAGGACGCTGCCGGTGCCGACGGCCGATGGTCATGAGGAGGGGTGGCGGCAGCGACCATGGCGGCGACGCGGAAGGTCTCACGGGCGATCCTGCTGGCGGCGGCCGCGGCGCAGGCGCTCGTCGCCGCCGAGCCGCCGGCGCCGCCGCGGGCCCGCGCGGCCTGCCGCCGGCTCAACCGCCGCGAGCACGAGAACGTGCTCCGCGACCTCCTCGACCTACCCGGCCTCGACGTCCGCGACCTGCTCCCCGAGGACGGCCGCGCCCACGGCTTCGACCGGTGCGCCGCCGGCCTCGACGTCTCGCCGGTGCACGTGGCCGCGTGGCGGGAGGCGGCCGCCGAGGCGATCCGGATCGCCACCGTGTCGGAGGGGGCCCCGCTGAAGCCAGCGGTGGAGCGACTGCTGCCCGGCGCCCAGGAGTTCTTCCAGCTCGCACTCCTCGAGGGCGACGCCGTGTTCCTCCGCGGCGGCCGCTACGACTCCGCCGCGCTGCCGCTCGTGAGCGGGTCGCTCGCGCACTCGCTCGCGCACTACGAGGGCACCGGGCTCTTCCCCTACCGGCACTCGGTCGGCGTGTTCCGCCGCCAGGGGCCCGGCGACCACTTCGCGCTGTTCTTCAACACGTTCACCGCCCGGCAGACGGGCCGCTACCGGCTGACCCTCTCCGCGTGGAGCTTCCACTGGGATCGCGGTGCGGTGGGCCCGGCTCCCGCCCCCGAGGCCGTCACGCTCCACGCCAACGACCGGCTCCTCGGCACCTTCGACGCCCCGTCCCTCGAGCCGCGCTCGCACACGATCGAGGCCTGGCTCGACGCCGGCGACCGGATCCTGTTCACGGCCGCCACGATTCCGCCGGAGCGGGTCTGGCAGCGGCCCGGCCGCGCTGCCGGCTACGTCGGGCCCGGCGTGGCGATCGACCACCTCGACGTCGAGGGCCCGCTGGTCGAGTCGTGGCCGCCGCCCGGCCACCGCCTGCTCCACGGCGCAGGGCCCCGGACCGATCCACGGCAGGTCCTCACGGCGTTCCTCGCGCGGGCCTTTCGCCGCCCGGCGACGGCGGCCGAGGTGTCGCGGTACACGGCCCTCGTGAACCGGCGGCTCAAGGCGGGCGACCGGCCCGACGTGGCGCTGCACGCGGCCGAGGAGGCGGCGCTCTGCTCGGCCGAGTTCGTGTTTCTCGGGGGACCGCCGGGACCGCTCGACGACTGGAACCTGGCCGCCCGGCTGGCATCGTTCCTCTGGGACTCGATGCCGGACGAGGAACTCTTCGCGCTCGCGCGGCGGGGCCGGCTCCGCGACCCCGACGTGCTGCGCGCCCAGGTGGACCGCCTCCTCGACGACCCCAAGTCGCGGCGGTTCGTCGAGCACTTCACCGACGAGTGGCTCGACCTCCGCGAGATCGACGCCACCACCCCCGACGCGTCGCTCCACCCGGAGTACTCCCCGCACCTCCGCGACTCGATGCTGGCCGAGACGCGGGCCTTCGTCGCCGAGCTGCTCGCCCGGGACGAGCCGGTGACGTCCCTCGTGGACGCCCGGTTTGCGATGGTCAACCAGCGGCTCGCGGAGCATTACGGCCTCGAACCCATGGACGTGCCCGTCCGCGGTTCTGCGATTCGCCGCGTGTCGCTGCCGGCCGATTCGCCGCGCGGCGGCCTCCTCGGGCAGGCGAGCGTGCTCAAGGTCACGGCCAACGGCACCGTCACCTCGCCGGTGAAGCGGGGCGCCTGGGTGCTCCGCGAGATCCTCGCCGACCCGCCGGAGCCCCCGCCGGCGGGCACCCCCGCCCTCGATCCCGACGTCCGGGGCGCCGTGACGATCCGCGAGCAGCTCGCCCGCCATGCGGCCGACGCCACCTGCGCCGCCTGCCACGCGGCCATCGATCCGCCGGGCTTCGCACTCGAGAGCTTCGACGTCATCGGCGGCTGGCGCGAGCGCCACCGCGTGCCGCCGGTCGCCGGGACGGAAACGCCGGTCGAAGGCCCTCCCGTGGACGCCTCGGGCGTGCTCCCCGATGGCCGCGGCTTCGCGTCGTTCGCCGAGTTCCGCCGGCTCCTCGCCGTCGACCGGCGGGTCCTGGCCCGTGCCCTGGCCCGCCACCTCGTCGTCTACGCCACCGGGGCCGACGTGACCGACGCCGACCGCGCGGAACTCGACGCGCTCGTGGACCGCGCCGCGGCGCGGAATCACGGCGTCCGCACGCTCGTCCACGAGGTCGTCGCGAGCCGCCTGTTCCGCGAGCAGTGAGAACTCCCATGCCGCACGATCGCGCCGTCGTCCCGGCCCGCCACTCCCGCCGCGGCTTCCTCCGCGGCGCGGGCGTGGCGCTCGCGCTCCCGTGGCTCGAGACGCTGGCGCGGCCCGGCACCGCGCGGGCCGCCAGCCGCGGCGGCCCGCCCCGCCGGATGCTCGCCATCCAGACCACGATGGGCCTGCTGCCGCAGTACTTCTTCCCGCGCGGCGTCGGCCGCGACTACGAGCCGTCCCCCTACCTCGCGCGGCTCGACGCGTTCCGCGACCGCCTCACCGTCTTCTCGGGCCTCTCCCATCCGGAGGTGGACGGCGGCCACGCCGCCGACGTCTGCTTCCTCACCGGCGCGCCGCATCCGGCCAGCGGCAGCTTCCGCAACTCGGTCTCGCTCGACCAGGTCGCGGCCGAGGCGATCGGCGCCGCCACCCGCATCCCCAGCCTGCCGCTCACCGTGGCCGCGCAGGGCTCGGCGAGCCTGTCGGTCACCCGGTCCGGCGCGATGATCCCCGGCGAGCGCGACCCGGCCCGGCTCTACCGGCGGATGTTCCTCGACGGCGACGCCCGCGAGGCGGCCGCCCGCGTCGCCGACCTCGAGGCCGGCCGCAGCATCCTCGACTGCGTCGGCGCGTCGGCCCGCCGGCTCGACCGCACGCTCGGGCCCGCCGACCGGGCCCGGCTCGACCAATACTTCACGTCGGTCCGCGAGCTCGCGGCGCAGTTGCAGCGGGCCGAGGCGTGGGAGAAGCGGCGCAAGCCGCGGCCCAGGCTCCCGGCGCCCCCCGAGCGGCCGGAGCAGGAGTTCTTCACGCTTCTGGAACTCATGGGGCGGATGGCGCGGCTCGCGCTCGAGACCGACTCCACGCGGATCGTGACGCTGTTCGTGAACCCGGCCGTGTGGGTGCCGCGGGCGCCGGGCGTGGCCCACGAGCCCCACGCGCTCACGCACCACGGCAACCGGCCGGAGATGATCGCCGAGCTCAGGTCCCTCGAGGAGGCCCAGTTCGCCGCGCTCGCCGGGCTGCTCGCGGCCCTCGACGGCGTCGCCGAGGAAGGCGGCACGCTCCTCGACCACACGCTGGTGCTCCACGGCTCCTGCATGGGCAACGCCAACTCGCACTCCAACGTGAACCTGCCGGTGCTGCTGGCCGGCGGCGGCTTCCGCCACGCGGGCCACCTCGCCTTCGACCCGGCCGGCCACCCGCCGCTGGCGAACCTCTACGTGAGCATGCTCCAGCGGCTCGGCGTGGAGACCGACCGCTTCGCTTCCTCCACCGGCACGCTCGCCGGACTCGAGGCCGCGTAGCCGTCGCGGTCCGGTCGCCGTGGTCCGGTCGCCTCGCGACCGGATTCCGTGGCCCAAATCCGTGGTCCGGTCACCGTGGTCCGGTCGTCTCGCGACCGGATTCCGTGGCCCAAATCCGTGGTCCGGTCGACTCGCGACCGGATGCCGGGCAGTTCCAGTTGCGAGACAACTGGACTACGTGACCCACGCCCCGCCACACCCGGCGCGGCTCACTCGTCGTCGAGGTGCATCCGGTGCATCACGCGGTGCACGAAGGGGGCGACGACGATGGAGGCCGCCCCGATGAAGACCAGCCCGGAGAACAGCGCGTAGGCCGACGCGAAGTACTTGCCGGCGCTCGTCTCGATCCTGCTCACCGGACCCATGCCGCCGAGGATCATCGAGGCGTCCACGAGCGCGTCGATCCAGGCGAGGCCGCCGAGGTAGTGGTAGCCCAGGATCCCGACGCCGAGGGCCGCGCCGACCACCGCCGCGGAGAGCGCGAAGTAGCCGGCGGCACGGGCGGCGAAACGGTGTCGCGGCAGCAGCGGGTCGGTGCGGTGCTCGAACATGCCTCGATCGTACCTGCGGACGCCGCCACTGCGGCAGGGCCGGGCCCTGCCTACTCGACGAACTCGTCGTCCGACTCGTCGGCGGCGCCCTTCCGGAACACCGTGACCGGCACCGGCGGGTCGCCCGACTTCACGGAGCCGGTGAATCGCCGCTTCCTGCCGTTGACGAGCACGTGGACGGTGAACGTGGTCTCGTCGTGGGTGGGGTCGAACCGCCCGTAGTGGTGCACGAACACGCGGTATTCGCCCGGCGGGGCCCGCCTCAGCGGCCAGAACACGTTCTCCACCGGCTCGCGGCTCTGCGGCCCCAGCGCGTTCATGTCCACGTCGAGCCTCCCCCGGCACCGCGACACGCGGTGCCCGAAGAAGATCCGCTCCCCCGACGGGGCGACCACGTGGAGGTCGATGTCGTTGAAGTTGTCCCACGAGAGCGACACCTGGACCTCGCCGGTCTTCGCACCCGCGGCGGCGAGGCGTCGGCCCACGTCGCCCCCGAAGCCCGCGCCCCGGCCGGCGCCCGCGGCCCCGCCGGCACCGCCGCCGATCCTGGCCACGAGCCCCGCGGCGTCGATTTCCATGACACCCACGTCGACGTCGGGCTCGCCGAACGCCGCCGCCTCCGCATCGGCGGCGTCCACGGCGACGTCCACGGGCACGGGCTCCGCGGCCGGATCGAAGGCGTCGGGCGGCTCGATCTCGACCGCGGCCAATTCCTCGGGCTCCGCGAACTCGGCCGGCTCTGGCTCCGGCGCCGGCTGGACGATCTCGAACGGCCTCGGCCGGCGCGCCTGCTCGGGGGTCGGCACGATCAGGGCGAGGATCGTGAGCACGACGACGTGCACCACCGTGCTGATGGTGGTGCTCGTCCACCACCGGCGGTCGGGCCAGCCGGCGGGCGTCTCGGCGCCCGCGGACTCGATCTCGGGCGCGTCGAGATCGACATCGACGTCCGCCGGCGGGGCGAGCGTCGCCACCGCGGGCGCGAGGTTCACCGGCGACGGCGCGATCACCGCGGGCGGAAATGGCTGCACGGACCACGGCGGCCGCCGCCGCACCGGCGGGACCACCGCCAGTTCGAGGTCCGGCCCCGACTCGTCGCCGCACGCCTCGTCCAAACGTCGCGCCTCCGGCGGCATCACCCCCCCATCGTACCGGGGCGCCCGGGAACCGGGAAACCTCGCGGCTTTTTCACGTGGCCCCGCGGGAGGGGGCCGTGGTAGCCTCCCGCAGAGGCGGCTCCGGGCTCCAGGCCGGCCGCGACCGACGCCCCCGGAGATCCGCCATGTACGCCCTGCGCGGCCTGCTGTCCGTGCTCGCCCGGTTCATGATCGTGGCGATCTTTTTGATGAGCGCGGTCGCCAACAAGATCCCGAACTTCAACGGCGTCGCCGAGATGATGGCCGGCAAGGGGCTCCCCCAGCCCAAGATCCTGCTCGCCGGCGCGATCGTGTTCCTGATCCTCGGGTCGCTCTCGGTCCTGCTCGGCTACCGCGGCCGGACCGGGGCGTTCCTGCTGCTCGTCTTCCTGGCCGCGGCCACCTGGTACTTCCACGACTTCTGGAAGGCGCCGCCCGAAGAGCGCCGCGACGAGGTCATCCAGTTCTTCAAGAACGTCGCCCTCATGGGCACGATGATCTTCATCATGGCCAACGGCACGGGCCCGTGGAGCCTGAGCAACCGCACGCGGACGCCGGACGAGGAGCCGCAGGACCCGACGGTCACCCCGCGCCGCCAGGTCGCCTAACCGGGGCCGCGGAGCTCGAGGAGCGCGTTGGAGGCGGCCCGCTGCTCGGCTTCCTTCTTGTTGCGGCCCCAGGCAGGCGGGTAGCGGCGGCCGCCGATCTGCGCCGACACGCGAAAGCTCTTGCTGTGGTCGGGGCCGGCCTCCTCCACGACCTCGTAGGTGGGCGTGAGGCCGTAGTCGCGCTGGGACACCTGCTGGAGGAGCGACTTGTGGTTCGATCCCTGCGCGCCCGACACCACCTGGTCGATCTCTGGCGCCACGAACCGATCCACGAGCGGCCGTACCGCGTCGATGCCGCCGTCGAGGTAGATCGCCGCCACGAGCGACTCGAAGAGGTCGGAGAGCACCGACTCGGGCACGGCCCGGCCCGCGGACAACCCCTTGCCCACGATGAGGAATTCCACGAGCCGCAGGCTGCCGCTGATGCGGCTGCACGTCTCCCGGCTCACGACCGCCGACTTGATCCGCGTCAGGTCCCCCTCGAGCGAGTCGGGGAACATCCGGTACAGGGTCTCGCAGACGAGGAACCCGAGGATCGCGTCGCCGAGGAACTCCAGCCGCTCGTTGGAGGCCAGCCGGTGCTGCGCCCCCGAGGCGTGGGTCAGTGCCGCCACCAGCAGGGCCGGGTCGCGGAACTCGTAGCCGATCCGCCGCTGGCACTCGGCGACGTCGATCGCGATCTCGGGCGTTTGCCGAGGCGTTGGGGCGGTCATGCGGAATCCCTTCTTGCGGCCAAGGTTAGCAGACCGGGGAGCCGGCACGCCGCCGCGGGATGGCTCGGCGGGCCGGGTCCGAACCGCCCCCGGCCGCGGCCCGTAGAAGGCCCAGCGACGCGGTCCCACCCGCCGGCGATACGCCGGCGGGCCGCCGGCATGCGCGTCGCGCCTACAATCGTTCGCCGACCCTGCCACCCGGAGCGACCCCGATGCCCACGCCCGCCCGCCCCCGCCCGATCGCCCTCGCCTGCTGGCTCTGCATCCTGGCCACCGCGGCCCTCGCGGCCCTGCTCGCCGGCCTCGACCTGCCCTCCGCCGGCGCCGCCGACGCTGACGCCGGGGCCGAGGCCCGGGCCCACGCCACCGCGCTCTCGACCGCGTTTCGCGAGGCGGCCGCCGCCGCGTCGCCGAGCGTGGTGCTCGTCCGCAGCGAGGTGAAGCCGCGGCGCGAGCCGGGCCGCGGCGGCCGCGGCCAGCGGAACCCTCTCCGCGGGACGCCCTTCGAGGACATGTTTCCCGACGGGCCGCCGGAGGGCTTCGACTTCGAGGCGCCGGACGGCGCGCCGCGGTCGGGCGTCGGTTCGGGGGTGATCGTGGACGCCACGGGCATCGTGCTCACCAACAACCACGTCGTCGAGGACGCCGACGAGGTCACGGTCGAGCTCGCCGACGGCCGCGAGTTCAAGGCGACCGACATCAAGACCGACCCGGAGAGCGACCTCGCCGTGGTCCGGCTCGCGGATGCGAAGGACCTCCCGGTCGCGAAGCTCGGCGACTCCGACAAGCTCGCGATCGGCGACTGGGTGATCGCCATCGGCAACCCGTTCGAGCTGGAGACGACCGTGAGCGCCGGCATCATCAGTGGCAAGGGCCGCGAGCTCGGCGGCATCCGTCGGGCCCAGTTCCTCCAGACCGACGCCGCCATCAACCCCGGCAACTCGGGCGGCCCGCTCGTGAACCTCGCCGGCGAGGTCGTCGGCATCAACACCGCGATCGCCTCGTCGAGCGGCGGCTACCAGGGCGTTGGCTTCGCGATCCCGGCGAACCTCGCCGCCTGGGTGATGCGGCAGCTCATCGACAAGGGCGAGGTCGAGCGGGCCTACATCGGCGTGCAGATGGGCCCGATCGCCGCGCGGCTGGCGGCCAAGCTCGGCGTCGCCGGCCGCAAGGGCGTGCTCGTCAACGACGTCGTGCCCGACTCCCCGGCCGCCGCGGCCGGCGTGCAGGAGTCTGACGTGATCACCGCCTTCGACGGCAGGCCGGTGGAGGGCACGCGGTCGCTCCAGGAGATCGTCGAGCGGGCCGGGTTCGGCAAGCCCCACGAGTTGACGGTGATCCGCGACGGCCGGTCGCTGACGCTGAAGATCACGGTCAAGCCGCTGCCCAAGGACGTCGCGTCCTCGGGCGGCCCCCGTCCGCGCCGCGGCGGCGGCGCGGACGCCGAGACCTACCACTCCGAGGCGTTCGGCATCGAGGTCCGCGACAAGGCCTCGCTCGCCGAGGACGCCTACGAGGGCTTCGCGGGCGTTGTGGTGGACCGCGTCGATGCCGACGGGCTGGCCGCCGCGGCCGGCATCGGCCCCGGCGTGCTCATCCGCGCGGTGGACAAGACCGAGGTGCGCACCGTGGCCGAGTTCGCGAAGGCGATCGAGGGCAAGGACCCCGCCGCCGGGGTGCTCCTCAAGGTCCGCACGCCCCGCGGCAACGCGATCGTCCTCTTGCAAAACCGCTGACGCGGCGGCACGATCTGCCGCGATGGCCACCCTCGGCGTCAACATCGACCACGTGGCCACGGTGCGGCAGGCCCGCCGCACCGTCGAGCCCGACCCCGTGTGGGCGGCCGCGCTCGCCGAACTCGGCGGCGCCGACGCGATCACGGTCCACCTCCGCGAGGATCGCCGCCACATCCAGGATCGCGACCTGGAGGTCCTACGGCGGACCGTGCAGGTGAGGCTCAACCTCGAGGCCGCGATCGCCCCGGCGATGATCGAGATCGCCTGCCGGGTGAGGCCAGACCAGGTGACGCTCGTGCCCGAGCGGCGCGAGGAGGTGACCACGGAGGGGGGCCTCGACGTCGTCGCCCACAAGGCCGCCACGGCAGAGGCGGTCCGCCGGCTGCGCGACGCGGGGATCGCCGTGTCGCTGTTCCTCGACGCGGAGGCCCGGCAGATCGATGCGGCCGTCGAGCTGGGCGCCGACGCCGTCGAGCTCCACACCGGGCGGTACGCCAACGCCGCCACTGAGGCCGCCCGCCACGCCGAGCTGGTCGTGCTGGCCCGCGGCGCCGCCATGATCCGCCAGGCCAAGCTCGGCCTCAACGCCGGCCACGGCCTCACCTACCGCAACGTCGTGCCCGTTGCCCGCCTCGAGGGGATGGGCGAGCTCAACATCGGCCACTCGATCGTGGCCCGCGCCGTGCTCGTCGGCATGACCGACGCCGTCCGCGAGATGAAGCGGCTCATCGCCTGACGCCCGGACGGGCGTTAAAGAGCCCCGTGGCCCGGTCGTCTCGCGACCGGGAATCCGCTCGGCATCGAAGTTGCGAGGCAACTAAGCTACGGCGTCCCGTCGCTCGCGCTCCGGGCTTCATGACACCCGGCACCGCCCCCCGCCAGGAAGCCCCGAGCGCAAGCGAGGGGACTGCCCGTCGCATGCGCCTGCCTCACCGAACGTGCGGCCGATCCTGGCACTCGCTCACGTACGTCACCACGTTCACGAGTGATTGCTCGTCAAAGACGCTGCGCACGCTTCCCCCTCTCGTCCACCATCTCGGCCGCTGGCTGAAGATGCCACCACCGAACTCCGTGAGCGACCGCGAACTTCGGGCTTTGAATTCGACGATTGCCTGCCTTGCTCGGCGTCCTGGAGCGCTGACAACCACGTGCACGTGCTGACCACGGCACTCCACTGCGTGCAATCGCCACCCGCGGTAAGCGGCGTGGGCGGCCACGCACCGCACGACGAGGCCTCGCTGCCGTGGCGTAAGCACGACTGGGGGTGACACGAGGCGGGCGAGAGCGGCGTTTCGCAACGCGGGATTTGGCTGACGGAACGCTCCGTTCCGCTCGACCCAACCCCGATCATCCCCCGGAAGCCAAGAGCCGTAGGTCGTCCACGTCAGGAAGTAAGCCAAGGGCTCGGGGCGTATCACGGAGCCGGCGTCATGATTCATGCCTGCAGTATACGCGTGTTCACATTTCGAACAACCACCGCCCCGGTCCGCGGAGTGCCCGCATCGTCCCGTCGCTCGCGCTCCGGGCTTCATGACACCCGGCACCGCCCCCCCGCCAGGAAGCCCCGAGCGCAAGCGAGGGGACCGCTTGGCCCGCATCGTC
>JBJTPA010000249.1:0-19554 GCA_046074885.1 Planctomycetaceae bacterium | reverse complement strand
CCAGCGTGCGGCGGATCACCGAGCACTGCGCGCGGATGGGCATCGGGCAGCTCACGCTCTACTGCCTTTCGAGCGAGAACTGGCGGCGGCCCGCGGCCGAGATCTCGTTCCTCATGCACCTGCTCGAGCAGTACGTGATCGAGGAGCGCTCGCTGCTCGTGAAGGAGCGGATCCGCCTGTCGATGATCGGCAGCCGCGAGGGGTTGCCCGCGGGCACCCTCGCCGAACTCGACCGCACCGTGGAATTGTGCGCCGGCAACGACGGCATGCGGCTGTGCCTGGCGGTGAACTACGGCTCGCGGGCCGAGATCGTCGCGGCGGCCCGGCGGCTGGCCTGCGACGTCCGGGATGGAAGCCTCGAGCCCGAGGCGATCGACGAGGAGGCCTTCGCCGCCCGGCTCGACACGGCCGGCATGCCCGACCCCGACCTGCTCGTCCGCACCGCCGGTGAGATGCGGGTGAGCAACTTCCTGCTCTGGCAGATCAGCTACGCCGAGCTCTGGGTGACCGACGTCTGCTGGCCCGACTTCACCGAGGCGCATCTCGACGCGGCCCTCGCGGCGTTCGCAGCCCGGGACCGCAAGTTCGGAGGACTCTCGCCGTCGTGAGCACGCCCGCGCCCGACACGCCCGCCGCAGTCGCCCGCGCGTCGTTCGCGTCGCGGGCCGTCGTGGCCACGGGATTGATCGCCGCCTTCGCCGGCCTCGTGTGGGCCGACGCCACGGGGCTCGGAGACGCGCCGCCGGTGTGGTGGCTCTTGCCGCTCGTCGTGGCGGTGGCCGCCCGCGGGGCCGCGGAGTTCGCCGGGATGTTCCAGGCCGCGGGCGTGCCGGTCCGCGGCCTCGTCGTGCAGGGCCTCGCCGTCGTCGTCGCCGCGTCGGCGGCCTTTGGCTCGCAGGCGGTCGTGTCGGCCGCTCCCACGGCACCGCCGGCGGCCCGGCTCGGCTGGATGGCCGTGGCGCTCGCGGCGGCGATCGTCGTCCTCCTCGGCGATGCGGTGGCCCGCTACGCCCGCGCGTCGCGATCGCTCGAGGCCCTCGCGGCGGGCGGCCTGATCGTCACCTGGCTCGGCCTGCCGCTCGCGTTCATGGTGGCGCTGCGGCTGGTGTGCGTGGAGAACCTCGGTCCGGAGCAGCGAGGGCCCGGCCACCTCGGGATCCTGCCGCTCGTGAGCCTCGTGGCCGTGGTCAAGGCGGGCGACATCGCGGCCTACGTCGTCGGCTCGCTCGCGGGCCGCACGAGGATGGCGCCGGTGCTCAGCCCGGGGAAGACGTGGGAGGGGGCCGGGGCCTCGATCGTGGCGTCGTGTGCCGCCGCGTGGTTCGTGATCGAGCGGACCGGCCTGGCTCAGGACGTTCGGCCGTGGGGAGGCTGGCTGCTCTACGGCGTCGCGGTCGGCGCGGCCGGCATCCTCGGCGACCTCGCCGAGTCGCTCGCCAAGCGGGAGCTCGCCGCCAAGGACTCCGGCCGCCTGCTCGGCGGCTTGGGCGGCGTGCTCGACCTGGTCGATTCGCTGCTGCTCGCGGCCCCGGTGGCCTGGCTGCTCTGGGCGGTCGGCCGCTGAATCAAACCGGCCGATTTCCCGGCCGAAACCGGCCCCCGGGAGCGTGGGGTATAGTGGTTTCGTGATCGTTCCCGCCCTCCGAGACCGTCGGCGGCCCCGGCCGCCACGGGTTTGGATGCCCCGCACGTCCATCGCGGTCGTCGATTCCAAGCGGCTTGTCGCCGTCTTCGGCCCCCGCGACCAGCACCTCCGCCGGATCCGCGAGGCCCTTGGCGTCGGCGTGTCGGCCCGCGACGACTGCATCCACATCGAGGGGGACGAGGAGGCCGTCCGCCGGGCGGCCGACGTCTTCGAGGCCCTCGACCGCATCGCCCACGACCGGGGCACCGTCGAGGTCGACGACGTGTCGCGGATCCTGGGCGCCGCGACAGGCGCCGAGCCCATCGTGCGGCACGAGGCGATCCCGATGCGGGAGGCGGGTCGGCAACTCGTGCCCCGCTCGCCCGGCCAAGCGGCCTACGTCCAGGCGATCCGCGACCACGACGTGGTGCTCTGCACCGGGCCGGCCGGCTGCGGCAAGACGTTCCTCGCCGTGGCGATGGCGGTCTCGTGCCTGCGGTCGGAGCAGGTGAGCAAGATCGTCCTCGTGCGGCCGGCGGTGGAGGCCGGGGAGAGCCTCGGCTACCTGCCCGGCGACCTGCAGGCCAAGATCAACCCCTACCTGCGGCCGCTCATGGACGCGCTCCGCGAGATGATGGACTACGACGCGCTCAAGCGGCTCACCGAGCAGGACGTCGTGGAGATGATCCCGCTGGCCTACATGCGGGGCCGCACGCTGAACAACGCCTTCATCATCCTCGACGAGGCCCAGAACACGACCGTGGCCCAGATGAAGATGTTCCTCACGCGGCTGGGCCATGGCTCGAAGATGGTGATCTCGGGCGACACCACGCAGATCGACCTGCCCCCGGACCGCACGAGCGGCCTGGTGGACGCGATGCGCCGGCTCGAGCACGTGCCCGGCTGCGGCCGCGTGCGGCTCGCCGGCGGCGACATCGTGCGGCACGCGCTCGTGCAGCGGATCGTGGAGGCCTACGAGCACTAGGATCCCATGCCCGGCCCCTCCCCATCCCCGTCGCGGCGCCGTCCCAGGCGGTCCGGCGCCGTCGAGGCGCCCCAGGGCTTCGTCGGCGAACTGCTCGAGCGGGCGACCCGCGGCGACGTGCTCGCGCGGCTCGCGGCGTGCGCCGCCGCCGCCTGCCTGCTGCTCGTGGTGCTGCAGGGCTGGGAGGAGCCGTTCCCCTACCGACCCGGCGCCGTGCCGCCGCGGGGCGTCGTGGCCCGCGTGCCCTTCGAGCGGCCCGACCCCGACGCTACCCGTGACGCGCAGCAGCGGGCCCAGGCCAAGGTCCGCGTGGTCTACGCGCAGGACAAGGCGCCGATCGTGCGGCTCCGCGACGGCCTCAAGAACAGGGTCGCCGAGGTCGCGGCCGCCGAGTCGCTCGGCAGGGTGTCGCGGGAGGCGTGGCTCGAGTTCGCGCCGGAGGCCGCCGCCGTCCTCGAGAGCCTGCGGGCCGCCGACGGAAAAAGCGAGCCGCCGGTCGCGCCGGAGCCGCCGCCCACGGGCGGCGAGCCGCAGGCGGAAACCGACGCGGCCTCCGTCGCTGATCCCGCCGCCGCGCCCGACCCCGCGCGGGCCGAAGCCGCGCGGAATTTCGCCGAGGCCGAGCACGGCTTCCAGCGGTTCCGCGGCCGCGTCGACACGAAGGACAGGCTGCTCGAATTCGAGAAGTCGATCGACGCGGCGTTCGCCGACCTCGAGAACCTCGGGGTGCTGGAGAAGATCCAGCACGGCATCGACGAGGGCAGCCAGACGGAGATCGACGTGCATCCCGTCGGCAACGCCGCGGAACTCGCGCGGACGCAGGTCGCCCACGTGCTGCTGGGCGAGGCGAAGGTGCGGCTGGCCGGCCGCCTCCAGGAGGAGCTCGGGGCCGGGCCGTTCGCGGAGCGGGTCGTGGCCTGGGTCGAGCCGCGACTGGCCGGCACGCTCGAGATCGACCGGGAGGCGACGAGCCGGGCCAAGAAGGAGGCGATCGCGAAGACGCCGCAGCAGTTCGTCCGCTACGCCGCCGGCGACGTGCTCGCGGAGGCGGGCGAGCCGGTCGGCGACGACGCGCTGGGCCTGCTCAAGCGCGAGCACGCGGCCTTCGTCACGCAGCAGGCCACTCGGCAGCGGGTGGCGCGGGCGCTGGCGATGCTCGGCATGCTCGCGGCCCTGTTCGCGCTGGCCGGCTCCCACCTGCGGCTCCACCGCCGCGAACTGCTCGCCGACCTGGGGCGGCTGCTGGGACTGGTGGCCCTTGCGGTCGCCGCCGTCGTGCTCTGCGCGCTTTCGGCGGCCGACGCCTGGCGGGCGGAGGTGGTGCCGCTCCTCGTCTTTGCGATGACCGTGGCGCTCGCCTTCGGGCAGGACCTCGCGCTCCTGCTGGCGGCGGAGGTGGCCCTCGTCGTGGTCGTGGGGCTCGGCCGCGGGTTGCCGGATTTCGTGACGCTCGTCTCGGCGGCCACCGCCGTCGTGTTCTGGGTCGGCCGGATCCGCAGCCGCAGCAAGCTCATCTACGTGGGCGCCTGGGCGGGCGCCGTCGCCACGCTCACGCAGCTCGGCGCCGGCACGCTCGCGGAGCGGCCACTCGACGCCGGGCTGCTCGCCGACGCGGTTCGCACCGGCGTGTGGACGCTGCTGGCGGGCTTCCTCATGACGGGCCTCTTGCCCTTCATCGAGCGGTCGTTCGGCGTGCTCACCGACCTGAGCCTGCTGGAGGTCGGCGACGCGGCCCATCCGCTGCTCCAGGAACTCGTCCGCCGCGCGCCCGGCACCTACAACCACTCGATCAACGTGGCGAGCCTCGCCGAGGCCGCCGCCGAGGCGATCGGCGCCCGCGGCCTCCTCGTCCGCGTGGGCGCCTACTTCCACGACGCGGGCAAGATGCTCAAGCCCGCCTACTTCGTCGAGAACCAGGACAAGGAGAACCGGCACGAGTCGCTCGTGCCTGCGATGAGCACGCTCATCATCGTGGCCCACGTCAAGGAGGGCGTGGAACTCGCCCGGCAGTACGGCCTCCCGCAGCCGATCATCGACCTCATTGCCGAGCACCACGGCACGACGCTCGTGGAGTACTTCTACCGGCGGGCCACCGAACGGTCGCAGGCCGATCCGAGCGCCGGCGAGGTGGACGAGCAGTCCTACCGCTATCCCGGCCCGAAGCCGGCCACCCGCGAGTCGGCCGTACTGATGCTCGCCGACGCCGCCGAGAGCGCGAGCCGTTCGCTCACGGAGCCCACGCCCGCGCGGTTGGCCGGCCTGGTCCACGACATCGCGATGAAGCGGCTCCTCGACGGGCAGTTCGACGAGTGCGGCCTGACGCTCGAGGAGCTCGGGATCATCGAGGAGAGCCTGGTCAAGAGCCTCACCGCCGTCTACCACGGCCGCGTGAAGTACCCGGACCAGCGGACGGCGTGATGGGTGCCGCCCGCGACATCGAGGTCGAGGTGATCGACCGGCAGCGTGCCGTGCGGGTCGGCGCGACCTGGCTGGGCCGCATCGCCCGGCGGGCGCTCGAGCGGCAGGGCGTCGGGCGGGCCGAGGTCTCGATCCTGCTCGTCGGCGACCGGCGGATGGCCGGGCTCCACGAGGAGTGGCTCGGCGTTCCCGGGCCGACCGACGTGATCACGTTCGACCTCGCCGGTGCCGAGGACGGCGGCCTGCGGGGACATCGTCGTGAGCGCCGAGACGGCCCGGCGGACGGCGCGGGAGCTCGGCTGGGCGCCGCGGCACGAGGTGGCCTACTACGTGATCCACGGCATCCTCCACCTCACGGGCCACGACGACGTCGATCCGGCGCGGCGCCGCGCCATGCGGGCCCGCGAGCGGATGTTGATGAGGGCCGTGGGGCTGCCGCTCCCCCCGCGGGGCCGCGCTCGGCGGGCACGGGCATGAACGTCGCCACGCTGGGCCTCGAATCGGCCCTCGCCCTGCTCGCCGTGGCGAGCCTGGCCGCGGTGCAGGCCCGCGCCGTCCGGGGTGCGCAGCGGCAGGTGATCCGCGAGCTCTGCCTCCGCCGCCGCTGTCCGGACCGCTACGAGGAGATCGTCGCCGCCGCCGAGACGATCGCGTTCATCGCCGCGAGCGTGGTCGTGTTGGCCGCGGTGGTCGCCACGCTGCTCGCGTTCCGGGCGCTGGCGGCCGCCGGTGACGGCTCGCCGACGGTGGCCGCGTCGGCCGTGGCCGGGTGGGTCGCGCTGGTCTGGGGGCTGCTCGTCGTGGTGCCGATGCTGCTCGTGCGGTTCGCGGGGCCGTGGATCGTGGTGGCCACCTGGACGGCGTGGCGGCCCGTGGTCCGCGTCATTTCACCGGCGGTCCGTCAGCTGGGCCGCGCGGCCACCGGCCTGGCGTCGCTCGTCGGCCGCCGCGGCCCCGGTGCCGTCGAGGAGCGGCCCGCGGACGAGCTGCGGCTCGTCGTGGACGAGGCCCACCGCGAGGGGCGGCTCGAGGGGGAGGCCCGCGACATGATCCGGGGCGTGATCGCGCTCGAGGAGGTCCGCGTGGCGAAGGTGATGACGCCGCGGATGGTGATGACGTCGATCCCGGCCGCGACGCCCTGGAAGGATGCGGTCCGCATCGCGGCCGCGAGCGGCCACACGCGGCTGCCGGTGTGGGACCGCTCGCCCGACGACGTGGTGGGCATCCTCCACACCCGCGACGTGCTCCGCGGCCTGGCAACCGGGCTCGACGCCGGCGCCGCGCCGCCCGTCGACCTGCGGCCGCTCCTGCGGCCGCCGTGGTTCGTGCCCGAGTCGATGAGCGTCCAGACGCTGCTCCGCGAGTTCCGCCGCGGCAACACGCACATGGCGATCGTCACCGACGAGTTCGGGGGCGTGGCGGGGATCGTCACGATCGAGGATGCCCTCGAGGAGATCGTGGGTGAGATCGCCGACGAGCACGACGAGGCCTTCGCCGACGGCGTCCGCACGATCTCGCCCGACGCCTGCGAGGCGCTGGCCCACGTGCGGATCGGGGTGGTCAACGACCGGCTCGGCCTCGAGCTGCCCGAGGAAGAGGACTTCGAGACGATCGGCGGCTTCGTGTTCCACTGCTTCGGCCGCATCCCCGAGGTCGGCGAGCGGATCGACTCGCACGGCGCGCGGCTCGAGGTGCTGGCCGCGACGCGCCGGCGGATCGACCTCGTCCGCGTCGAGCGGCTGGAGCCGCGCGATGGCCGCTGAGAAGTCGCGGGCCGTCGTCCTCCGCTCCGTGCCGTTCGGCGAGACGAGCGCCGTCGTCACCCTCTACTGCCGGGATCTCGGCAAGGTGCGGGCTCTGGCAAAGGGGGCGTGGCGGCCGAAGAGCGGCTTCGACGGCGGCCTTGACCTGCTTTCGACCAGTCAGGTACTCGTCCTCCGCAGATCCTCGGGCGGCCTCGACCTGCTCACCGAGGCCTGCCTGGAAAGCCGGTTCCGCGTCGGTGCGAGCCTGTCGGCCGTGGCCGGCGGCATGCACGTCGCGGAACTGCTCGATGGCCTCACGGGCGAAGCGGACCCCCAGCCGGAACTCTTCGATGCGGCCCATGCCACGCTGCTGCGGCTCTCCGGCACCGACGCCCCCGACGCGGCCGTGGCCGCCGTCGTCGCGGCGGCCGAGTTGGCGATCCTCCGCCTCGCGGGCCACGCCCCGGCGCTCTACCGCTGCGCCGCCTGCCGCGCGAACCTGCCCGCCGCCGGCCGCACCGCCTTCGCCATGCTCGACGGAGGGGCGCTCTGCGGCCGCTGCCGCGTCGGCCGCCGGTCGGTCATCTCCGTGTCGGCCGCGGCGCTTGGGGCGCTCCGCGACCTCGCCGCCGCCTGCCCGCCGCGGGACGACGCGCGGCTCGAGCCGCCGGCCGGCGCGGAGGTTCGCGCCGTGCTGAACGCCTACATCACCCACGTCCTGGAGAAGCCACTCGCGACGTCCCGCTGGCTCCCCCACCAGCCGGCGCCGCGCCGCCGGCGGTCCGGCCCGTGACCGTGTCCCCCGGGCGTCCCGCCCCGCACCGACCCATGCCCCTCGCCCTCCGCACCGCCGTCGTCGCGATCGCCGCGCTCGCGGGCGGCTGCGCCTCCATCCAGATGCCGACGATGCCGTGGACCAAGGCCGCGAAGGACGGCTCGACCGTGATCTCGTCGGAGCACGGTCCCGAGCGGGAGTTCGGCTGGGACACCTTCAAGGGCGAGAACGTCAAGAAAAACTGGAAGAGGATGACCGGCCGCGGTCCCGACGAGGAGATCGCGCGGCAGGCGCTCGTCGACGGCGACGCCCTCTTCCGGCAGGGCCGCTACCGCGACGCGGTCCCGAAGTACAAGGTCGCCATCGATCGCTGGCCCGACTCGGACATCGAGGAGGACGCCATGTGGCAGCTGGCGGAGTGCCTGTTCTTCACGGACCAGTACCCGAAGGCCGAGGACGCCTACGACGGCCTCGTGAAGAAGTACGCCAACACGCGTTACCTCGACCGCATCGCCAGGCGGCAGTTCGTGATCGGTCAGTACTGGATCGCCCTCGACCAGAAGCGGCACCTGCCCGTGATCGTGCCCAACCTCGCCGACCGCAGCCGGCCCCTGTTCGACACGCGGGGCCGGGCCCACAAGGCCTTCGACCACGTGCGGATCAACGACCCCCGGGGGCCGCTCGCGGACGACAGCATCATGGCCCAGGCCAATGCGCACTTCCTCGACCGGCAGTGGCTCGACGCCGACTACTTCTACGGGCTGCTGCGGTCGGAGTGCCCGGACAGCGAGTTCCTCCTCGACGCCCACGTCCTCGGCCTGCAGGCGAAGCTGCGGGCCTACCAGGGGCCGGGCTACGAGGGGGGCATGCTCGACGAGGCCGAGGTGCTCGCCGACCAGATCCTCGTGCAGTTTCCCGACACGCTCTCCCGCGAGGACGGCGAGCGGGTCGAGCGGACGCGGGCCGAGATCGCCGCCCAGCAGGCCCGGCGGCTCTGGGACCGGGCCGAGTTCTACGCCAAGGGCAAGCATTACAGTTCGGCGCGGATGTACTACGCGATGATCGCCCGGGACTATCCCGCCACGCAGCTGGCCCAGCAGGCCCGCGGCAAGTTCGACCAGATCCGCGATCTCGCCGACGCCACCGACGACCCGTTGCCCGCGCTGTCCCGGCTGCTCAACCCGGACAAGCTGAAGGAGGCGGAGCTCGACGCGATGCTCGAGTCGGAGACGGTGATCGCCCGCGAGGACAGCTCGGGCGCGGGCAGGCCGCTGTATTGAGGGAGAGCCCGCGATGACACCGGCCGTCCGCCACCTCGTGCCGGTGCTGGCCCTCGCGGCGACGGCCGCGGGCTGCGCGACCTACCGGTTCGGCAATGCGACGCTCTACGCGCCGAACGTCCGCACCGTCTACGTCCCCATCTTCCAGTGCGACAGCTACCGCACCACGCCGGCCATCGACATCGGCGAGCGGCTCACCGAGGCGGTGTGCAAGGAGATCGAGAAGCGGACCCCGTTCAAGGTCGTGGGGAGCGAGGCGGCCGCCGACAGCGTGCTCACCGGCCGGATCGTGGCCGACACGAAGCGGATGGTGGTCGAGAGCCCCACCGACCAGTCCCGGATGGTGGAAATGAACTACCAGGCCCTCGTCACCTGGGCCGACCGCGGCGGTTCGGTGATCGCCTCGGGAGACGTGCCGCTGCCGGCGGCCACCGTGGACGTCGGCCAGGCCGCGATGCTCGTCCCGGAGGTCGGCCGCTCGGTCGCCAGCACGCAGCAGGAGGCGATCGTCAAGCTCGCCCAGCAGATCGTGGGCCTGATGGAGGAGCCGTGGTAGTCCGGCCGGGATCGCCTCATTGACAGAGGGGGGCGGACAGCGGAGCCTACGCACGCGGCCGGGGTCGCCGGGAATGGTGTGGGCCGCGTGGTCCGGGCGCAGGAGCGAGCATCATGGCGGATGCCTGGTACGTGGGCAGGAACGGCGAGCGGTCCGGACCGTTTTCCGAGACGGAGTTGCGGGAGCAGGCCGCCCGCGGCCAGATCGGGCCCGCGGATCTCGTCTGGCGCGAGGGCATGCCGGCGTGGGTGGCGGCATCCACGATTCCCGGCCTGCTGCCCGCGGCACCGGCGACGAACCCCTACGCCGCCCCCGCGACGAGCGACCTCTCGATTCCCGTGTTCCAAGGCGCCTCGGGAGAGACGTTCCAGTACGCGGAGTACATGCCCCGCGTTGGCGCGGCACTGCTCGACGGCCTGTTCGTCGGCCTGATGGGCTGCATTCCCGCACTCGGCATGAGCGTCGTGTTCATCGCCGCCGTCGGAAACGACTCCGATGCGCAGGCGGCTGCTGGGGCCGTCGCGAATTGTTGTTCGCAAATCGTGGGAATCGTGATCGGCGTGATCTACTACGTCACCCTCGAGACGTCCGCCAAGCAGGGGACGTGGGGCAAGCAGATCGTGGGGATCCGGGTGACCGACCTCGAGGGCCGGCGGATCACCGTCGGCCGGGCCCTGGGACGGTACTTCGCCAAGTGGATCACCGGCTGCACGTGCGGCATCGGCATGCTGATGCCGCTGTGGACCGAGAAGAAGCAGACGCTCCACGACATGATCTCCGGCTGCCTCGCACTCAAGCGATGAATTGCCCCTCCCAGGCCGCCGCACCGTCGCGGCCGCCCGTCGAGCCGCCGCCGCTGCCGGAAGCGATCGAGGCCTGTCGCGAGCGCCGACTGGCGGTCGGATTCGCCCTGCTCGGGGTGGCCGTGTTGTGCGTCGCCGCGATCCTGGATCCCTACGACGCCGCGGGCCGCCCCCGGACCCACGGCACGCACCGTCAGTTGGGCCTGCCCGCCTGCACGCTCAAGTCCCTGACCGGTGTCGGCTGCCCGTCGTGCGGGATGACGACCGCGTTCGCGCTGCTCGCGCACGGCGATCCCGCGGCGGCGTGGCGGACCAACTGGGCGGGCTGCGTGGCCGCGGCGCTCGCGGCCGTCGGCACGGCCTGGTTCCTCCTCGTGGCCGCGGGACTGCCACCCGGCCGGCTCACCGCCGACGAGGTGGTCAAGTTCATGGTCGCCATCGGGTCGGCGGTGGCCGTGGTCCGTTGGCTGGCGGTGCTGTGCGGAGGCGCGCTCGTGGCGGTTTGGTGACCGGTGCGTCGCCTGACCGGTCCGTCGCCGGATCACCGGTCCCGGCGGACTGTTACATTCGATCGCATGGCACCCGTGCACCCTGCGTCGAACTGGCGATTGCGGACGCGATCGTTCGACCTGCCGAGGCCGGGCGGGGCGGTCCGGCGGCCGTTCGTGATGGGGATCGTGAACGTCACGCCCGACAGCTTTTCCGACGGCGGCCGGCACGACGATGCCGGGGCCGCCGTGGCCCACGGCCTCGCGCTCGTCGCCCAGGGGGCCGACATCCTCGACGTCGGGGGCGAGAGCACACGTCCCTATTCCGCGCCGGTGGACGCCGCCGAGGAGTGGCGGCGGGTCGGCGCGGTCGTCCGCCGGCTGGCCCGCGAGGCCGGCGTGCCCGTGTCGATCGACACGTCGAAGGCGTCGGTCGCCGCGAGGGCGCTCGAGGTGGGCGCCGAGATCATCAACGACGTCACCGGACTCGAGGGGGATCCGGACATGGTCCGCGTGGCCGTGGAGAGCGGCGCCGGAGTCTGCGCGATGCACATGCAGGGCACGCCGCGGACCATGCAGGTTGAGCCGCGATACGGCGACGTCGTCGCCGAGATCCACGCCTACCTCGCCGGCCGCCGCGACACGCTCCTCGCCGCCGGCATCCCGTTCGACCGCATCTGCCTGGATCCCGGCATCGGCTTTGGGAAGACGCACGAGCACAACGTCGAACTCATGCGACGGGCCGCGGCGTTCCTCGACCTCGGCGCGCCGATCCTCGTGGGCCACTCGCGGAAGGGTTTTCTCGCGAAGGCGCTGCGGGATTCGCTCGGCCGCGAGCCGACGGAATGTGAACGCGATGCCGCCACGGCCGGTGCCGCCTGCCACCTGGCCGCGGCCGGCATCCAGGTCGTCCGCGTCCACGCCGTGGGCACGGTCCGGGCCGCGATCGACGCCTTCCTCGCATCCCGCGGGTGAAGGATCGCCGCGGTCGGGAAGCCCGGAGCGCAAGCGACGGGACTCGGGCCGTCGCGCGGGGACGGATCGTTATCCCGGGGTCCAGATGACCTTCTTCTCGCCGCCCGGTCCGGCCGGCTCGCCGCCGCCCGGGGTCCAGAGCTTGCCCGGTTCGGGCGCCGGCGCGGCACCGGGCATGGCGGCGGGGGCTGCGGCGCCGGGCGTCGCTCCCGGCCGGCCGGCGAGGGCGCCAAGGTCGATGCCCGCCTCCATGAGCACCTCGGCAAGCGCCTGGAGCACCTGCGGGTCACGGCCGTGGTCGCGTTTGATGCGGTCGAGCAGGCGGACGATCTCGGCCTGGTCGCCCCGCTGCAGCCGGATCCGCAGTTCGGCGACGTCGAGCGTGCCGGTGCCGGCCTTGAGTTCCTTCGCGATCGACCGCAGCTGGCCGATGATCTCGAGCCGCCGGACGGTCGTCTCGGCCCGGTCGGCGAGCAGCCCGAGCGCCTCCCAGCGGTCGGCCGGCGTCGCGTCGGGCCGCGCCACGACCGCCTCGGCCGCGAGCTCCGCGGCCCGCTCGAAGCCCGCATCGATCGCAGTGACGAGCACGCCCCGCAGTTGCTCGAGGTCGAGGCCCGCCAGCTCGAGCCGGTGCCAGCGCAGGGGGGGCACCTCCTCGAGCGGCTTCTGCGACACGATGGGAGCGGCCGCGGCGAGCCCGAGCGATCGACGGATCGCGGCCCACGCGTCGGCGCCGTCCCGGCGGCGGCTCGTGGCCTCCCCATCGGTCACGAGCGCCTCGACGCGGCGCGCACCGTCGGCATCCTTGAGCGCCTGCCGGGGCGTCTTCCCGAGGAGCTCGGGCAACTCGGTGTCGGGCCAGGCGGCCGTGAAGCGCGACCATAGGGCGTGCCGCTGCCGTGCCATCACGTCGTCGACGTAGGCCTGCTCGCCGGCGGCCGGTGGCGCGGGGGGCTCCGCGGGCTCCGTGAGTCGGAACTGCGCGCCCATCAGCCAGGCGGTGGGCGATGTCGCGGGCATGTCCGCGCCGTCCGCCGCGGGTGCGAACGTGCAGCCCGCGAGGCCCTCGACGAGCGGCCGCGCCGCCGCCACGTCGGGGAGAAAGCCCTGGAGCATGAGTTGGGGCTCGCGGTCGGTCTGTCGGCCGAAGACGAGGAGCGTCGCGAGGAGCCGCGGCGGCGCGTCGCCCACCGCGGCCTCGTGGATCCGCCATGCGCTCCGGGGGGGCACGGCATTCCGCGACACCCAGGCGGCCCGGTCGAACGCGGCCGTTTCGCAGCGCGCGTCGTGACGGATCTTGTCTTCGAGGAGCTCGATCGCCGTGACGCCCTCCTCGCCCGGCGGCACCACGAGCGGCGCGGACACGCTCGTGAACCGCACCTGCGGCGAACGGTCGGGATTCGCCTCGGTCTCCAGCGCGATCGCGCGGCCGGCCGCCTCGACGGCGTCGTCGCGGTCGAGGCCGCAGATCCGCGACACGGCGAGCCAGGCCTCGGAGGCCTCGACCGGCCGGGCGAGCATCTCGCAGAGCACGGCGATGTTCGTGGGCACCTCGCGGCTCTCGCCGGCGACCCCCGTGAGGCTGCGGAACGCGGTGAGCGCCTTCGCCAGCCGCCACCTCCGGGCGTGGTCGAGCGCCACCTCGAAGTCGGGCCGCCAGTGCGGGTCGTCGGCGAGGGTCTCGAGCGGCACGCGGGTACGGAGCGCCGGCGGCACGCCGGAGGATCCGACGATCGCGGCCAGGAGCCTCAGGTCCTCGGGGCCAGCGAGCGCGGAGTCGATGAGCCAGTCGACGAGGCCCTGCGCGAAGCCGGTGTGGCCGGTCTGCGCGGCCGCTTGCACGAGCGTGGCGGCGATCCGCACGAGGTGCTGGAGGGCGTCGCGGGCCGAGGCCTCGGCGCCGCCGACCGCCGCGGCGGCCTCGCGGGCCTTGTCGAAGAGCGCGGCCGCCTCCTGCACGCGGCCCGTCACCGCCTCCGTCACTGCCGCCTGGCCGAGGGCCACCGGGTTGGCGGGAAACGCCTCGAGGAACCGTCGGCTCGTCGCCTCGGCCTCGGCGAACCGTTTGCCGGCCAGCTCGAGCTTGACGCGGGTCGCCAGCAGGCAGGGCCTGCCCGGGTGCTTCTCGTCGAGCCGCCGCACCTGGTCGAGGGCGGCGGTGAGCTGGTCGCCCTCGACGAGCGTGTCGAGCTGCTCGAGGTCGCCGACCAGGTCGGGACAGCAGAACTTGATCTTCTTGCCGGTGCCGCCCGGGCACGGCGCGTAGGTGTCGATGGCCATGGCAGGAAATCTACCAGAGCCGGAGATGCGAGAAAGCCGCGGCGGCGATTGCCCGGCACCCGCGGCCGCCGCATACTTGGCGGCGGTGACGGCGGGACGAGGCGGCCGCGGCACCCGAGGTTCCGGCAGCACGTGCAGCAGCCCCGCATCCTCATCGTCGATCCCGCCGGGCCGACCGCCCTGCCCTACGCGCGGCTCACGGCGCGGCTGCAGCCGCTCGACGTCCGCGTGGAGACGGCGCTCGACGCGGCGCTCGCCACGCTCGCCCGCGACGCCTGGGACGTGGGCGTGGTCACGGCCCGCTCGGGGCCGGGCGTCGAGGCCGTGCTCGCGGCGCTCCGGCAGGCCGACCCGCAGCTGCCGATCGTGGTCGTGGATCCGCGGCCAGGCGTGGCGGCCGCGCGGGCCTGCATGCGGGGCGGCGCGGGGGACTACGTCGCGCTCGACGACGCCGAGACCGACCTCGAGGACGCGCTCGTGCGGCTGCTCGCCGGGGCGCGGCGCCGCGCCGGCGAGGAGGTGCTCCGCCGCGCGGTCGAGAGGCCCTACGGCTACGAAGGTTTCCTCGGCGAAAGCCCGGCCATGCGGGAGGTGTTCTCGCTCGTCGATCGCGTGGCGACGAGCGCGGTGGACGTGCTCGTCACCGGCGAGACCGGCACGGGCAAGGAGCTCGTGGCCCGGGCGATCCACGGCCGCAGCCGCCGGGCCGCCGGGCCGTTCGTGCCGGTGGACTGCGGCGCGATCCCCGAGGCGCTCCTGGAGAGCGAGCTCTTCGGCCACGAGCGGGGCGCGTTCACGGGCGCCGACGCCCGCCGCATGGGGCTCGTCGAGTTCGCCGACGGGGGCACGCTGTTCCTCGACGAGGTCGGCGAGCTGCCGCTGCCGCTGCAGGCCAAGCTCCTGCGGGTGCTCCAGGAGCGGCGGGTGCGGCGGGTGGGCGCCCGGCAGGAGAACGCCGTGGACGTCCGCGTGGTGGCGGCCACGTCGCGCGACGTCGATGCGATGGTGAAGTCTGGCGCGTTCCGCCGCGACCTCTACTACCGGATCAACGTCGTGCGGATCGACCTGCCGCCGCTCCGCGACCGCGGCGACGACGTCGGGCTGCTCGCCGAGCACTTCGCTGCGAAGGCCGCCCGGGAGATGGGGCGGCCCGTCGGCGGGCTTTCCACCGACGTTTACCAGGTGCTGAAGGCCTACCACTGGCCCGGCAACGTGCGGGAGCTCCAGAACGTGGTCCGTCGGGCCCTCGCCCTGGCGCGGTCGCCGACCGCCGGCATCGACGACCTGCCGGACGAGGTCGTGGCGGCCGCGGGCCGGCAGGCCGCGGCGGTCGGCGATGGTGCGGGCTTCTTCGCGCGGCGGTCCGAACACGTGGCGCGGTTCGAGCGGCAGTACCTCTCCGACCTGCTCGCGCGGCACAAGGGCGACGTCTCGGCCGCGGCCCGCGAGGCGGCCCTGCCGCGGGGCACGCTCTACCGCCTCATGAAGGGGCACAGCCTCGACGCGGCGACGTTCCGCGGCGGATAGACTCCCGGCGAACATGCCGACGAAGGAAGAACCGACCACCACGCGACGAGCAGGCCCCGACGGGGCTCCGGCGGCGCCGCGGCGCCGCGGCGTCTCGTGGAGCGACGTCAACCTCGCGCTCGACGCCGCCCTGCTCGTGAACTTCGTCGGCCTCTGCATCGCGGCGGTGATCGTGCGGTTCGTGTTTCCCCCGGGGCCCGCCGCCCGGGAGTGGCTGCTGTGGGGCCTCGACTACGACGCCTGGGCCGGCATCCAGTTCACCCTCCTCGCCGTGCTCGCCGTCGGCATCCTCGTGCACGTCATGTTCCACTGGTCGTGGGTCTGCAACGTGCTCGCGGCCCGGCTGGCGCGGGGCGGCAAGGGACGGGTGGACGAGGGGACGCAGACGATCTACGGCGTGGGCCTGTTGATCGTGCTCCTCCACGTGATCGGCATCACCGTGGCGGCTGCCTGGCTCACGATCCGCCCGCCGGGCGGGTAGCAGGCTCGCAGAACGGGCACCCGGCGGCTGGTTCATCCGTGAACGACAGGGCCCAGGTACCGCGGGCGATCGAGATCGCGCCGGTGAGCACGAGGCACCAGGCGGCGAGCGTGTTGATCCGCCGACGGGTCGCCACGCCCAGGAGCGAGCCGCCCACGCCCGCCATCGCCATCGCCGGCACCGTGCCGGCGCCGAAGGCGACCATCGTGACGAGGCCCCGCGGCAGGTCGCGGGTGCTCGCGGCGAGCGCAAGCATGCCGTAGAGCAGGCCGCACGGCAGAAGCCCCGTGAACAGCCCTGCGAGGAACACGTCGAGCGAGCCCTTGCCGGCGAGCAAGGCGCGGAACATTCCCGCCCCGGGGCACATGCCCGCGCCGACGCCCTGCTTCGGCAGCACGCCCGCGCTCCACAGTCCCTGCACGCCGAGGACGACACCCGCCACGATTGCAAGGATCGCTGCCGCGTTGCCCCACCCGGCCAGTCGTCGCGAGGCCTCGAGGCCGACATACGCCGCCGCCGCGCCGAGGACCGCGTAGGTGAAGATGCGGCCCGCCGAGTAGACGAACTGCCGGCGGAGGTTCACGCTCCACGTCGGCGCGGCGCTGCCGATGGCGAGCGCGAACGGCCCGCACATGCCCAGGCAGTGGGCCGACCCGAGCATGCCGGAGACGACGAGCAGCGGCCACTCGATCATGCGACGGCCTCCGCAGGGGGCGGGACGGCGGCCACCTCGCCCGAGCCGGCCAACTGCAGCGACCCCGCGACCACGAACAGGCTGCTGGCCACCATCGCTGCCGCCGCGACCGCCGGATGCACCCAGCCGGCCGCCGCCGCCGGGATGCACGCGGCGTTGTAGCCGAACGCCCAGAGCAGGTTCCAGCGGATCGTCCGCCGCGTGCGGTCGGCGAGGCCCAGGAGCCAGGAGAGGTCGGCGAGCGAATCGCGGAGCAGGCAGACGTCGGCGCTCCACCGCGACACGTCGGCCCCGCAGCCGAGTGCCACGCCCACGTCGGCCGCGGCGAGGGCCGGCGCGTCGTTGATGCCGTCGCCCACCATGACGACGGTCGTGCCGGCACGCTTGGCGGCTTCGATAGCAGCGAGTTTTTCTTGCGGGAGGAGCGGGGCCTCGCACCGCATGCCGAGATCCGCGGCCACGGCCTCCGCTCGCTCGCGGCGGTCTCCCGAGAGCAGGAGCGTCCCGGCGCCGCGGGACCGTAGCGCCTCGAGCGTCGGCGCGGCGTCGGGCCGGACGGCTTCCGCGAACCAGATCGCGGCGGCCGGCGAGTCGCCGCCGAGCGCGAGCACGCACTGCGGCGCGCCGCCGTCGGGCCACGCGCCCGCCCAGCGCTCGCTGCCCAGCCGCATCGCGCGGCCCGCGTCATCGACGGCCTCCACGCCGCACCCGGCGACCGTGCGCGCGGCGGCGACCGGCGCCGCAGCCACGCCCCGGCGGTCGGCCTCCGCGACGATCGCCGCGGCGAGGACGTGGGTGGAGTCGCGGGCCAGGGCCGCCGCCAGGGCGAGGGCCCGGGCGTCGTCGAGCGACGGGGCGGCGGAGATCCGCGACACTCGGCAGCCGCTCGTGATCGTGCCGGTCTTGTCGAAGCAGAAGAGCCGCGCCCGCGCGAGCGCCGCGAACGCGTCGCCGTCGCGGACGAGCACGTGCCGCCTGGCCGCCCGGCCGATCGCCGCCCAGAGCGCCATCGGCGTGGCCAGGCCCAGGGCGCAGGGGCAGGAGACGACGACGACCGCGAGTCCGGCGAGCGTCCCCGCCACGATGCCGTGGAGCCGCCAATGAACGCCGAACGTGACGACCGCCACGAGCAGCACGAGCGGCAGGAACCAGCCTGCCACGCGGTCGGCGAGCCGCTGCTCCCGGCTGCCCGCGTTCGCCGCCTGCGACACCGCGTCGATCAGTTGCTCGAGCGTGCCGGACCCGGGAGCGGCCGTGACGACGACCGTGAGCGCCCCGTCGAGGTCGAGCGTGCCGCTGTGGACGGTGTCGCCGGCCCGCTTCGTGACGGGGATGCTCTCGCCCGTCACCGCCTGCTCGTCGATCGCGGCCTCGCCCGCGAGGATCGTGCCGTCGGTCGGCAGTCGCTCGCCGGGGAGGATCCGCAGCCGGTCGCCGGGCCGCACGGTGGCAAGGTCCACATCGCGTTCCCCCGCCGCATTGACGAGCCGCACGCGATCTGGAAGGAGCTTCCGCAGGTCGCGGAGCGCGGCCGTCGTCCGCAGTTTGCCCGAGGCCTCGAGCCAGCGGCCGAGCGTGACGGCCACGAGCACCATGCAGGAGACCTCGAAGTAGACGTGGCCCGCGCCCCGCCAGGTGTTCCAGGCCGAGATCCCGAAGGCGGCCGCCACGCCGGCGACGAGGAGGGTGTTGATCGCGGCCGTGCCCCGGTGGAATTCGGCGACCGCATCTGCCAGGAGCGGGCCGCCGAGGAGCACGAGCACCGGCGCGGTGAACAGCAGGCAGGCGTGCCTCGCCAGGCCGTAGAGCGCCTCGGCGGCCGTCCCGGCGGACTCCCCTTCGGGCTGTGACCAGAGCAGCATCGTGAACACCATCACGTTCATGGAGAAGAACACCGCCAGCCCGAGGCGGGTCATCATCCAGCGGGCCTGGGCGTCGTCGCCGCTCGCGGCCGTGATCGAGGCGGCGAAGCGGCAGCCGTAGCAGCAGTAGCGGGGCTCGCCCGCACCGGCTGCCGGACCCCCGGCGGGAAGCCCGCAGTAGTCGCAGGCCGGCGGCACGGCAGGGGATGTCACGGCCGCTGCAGCAGCTCCACCTGCATCGCCGGCAGCAGGTGCTTGATCGTGTAGGCGACGGCAAAGATCCAGAAGCCGATCCAGATCACCCGCACGTACCAGGGGATCGCGTTGCCGACGTAGTTGTGGTGGCGGTGCTCCACCTCGGGGCTCGCGGGAGGCACGGAATCGGGCATGGTATCGCTCCTCGGTCGGCGGTCAGGCGGCGGAGCCGCGGCGGTTCGCGTCGAGCAACCGCTCGTTCTCCAGGAAGTCGATCTTCGGCCGCTCGATGTCGCGAAACATGCCGTTCCACGCCGCCCAGAGCAGCATGCAGAAAAAGCCGGCGCTGGCGAGCAGGTAATTCATGATCGGCGCCACGGCGAACTCGCCGCCGGAAGCGCCGCGGTAGATCTGGACGAACTCGTAGAACTTCCCCGCGAAGCCGTAGAGGCTCGGGATGAGGATCAGCACGGCCATGAGGCCGGTGATCCACGCCTGACGGCGGCTCATGCGCAAACCCTCGTTCTTGAGGCTTGAATCGTTTCATCACGCCGATCCCGTCGCTCGCGCTCCGGGCTTCCTGGGCACATCGCACGACCTGGTCCTTCAATCGCCCACAAGCAAGCTGCCGCGAGGGGTTGCCCGTGCCGTCGAGCCGGCGTTGGCGGCAAGCGGAGCCATGGATGGCGAGAGCGCAGCCGGCATCGAGTGAGCGGAGGGCAGGATGCCCGCAGCGAACGTCCGGGCGAGATGGCACGGGCAACCTCGGCCGCAGCGAACGTCCGGGCGAGACGGCACGGGCAACCCCGACCGGCCTACCACCGGGCCTCGACCGCCATGCCCCCGAGATCGGCCGTCGGCAGCGG